>LUTY01000876.1 GCA_001640045.1 Candidatus Thiomargarita nelsonii
GAGGTAGCGTGTGAGAGCATTGAAAATCAAAATTAGAGGCTTGAAAAAGCCTCAATTTGAGCGACTAAAAGACCTAACCCATCATGCTAAAAACCGATCCGCGTGCGATTAAAGATTTTCTCGTTTATGCCTACGAAAATTACAACTCGCCCGCGCCAGCTTATGTCGCTTTGGTGGGTGATGCTAACCAGGATCTCTTAAATGAGTTAGGACATGGTATTAATTATATTCCCACCAATCTGTTTTATACTTCCCTATTGGGTATCACCGCGACTGACAACGATTATGTGACTATCAGTGGTGACGACGACTTTCCTGATATGTTTCTAGGGCGTATGCCGGTTAGAAGCCAAATGGAGCTGGATGCAATCGTTAATAAATTGAGCCGCTATTCGCAAGTACCACTGGATGGTTGGCAACAGAATGTACTTTTTGTAACCGATAATGCTCCAGACTTTGATGAGAGTGCTAACCAACTGATAGAAAAATATTTTGCAGGCTATGCTACTCAGATCAATCTGAGCCAATACAGTGGTGATGATCCAAAAGCGAGTGCCAAGCAGGATATTATTGAACATTTGAATACTGGTGCTCTCATCACCAGTTATATAGGTCATGGCAGCGTCGGTAATTGGGCAGGACAATTATTTAGATCACCAGATGTGGACCTATTGGGTAACTCTGATAAACTCACCTTTCTGATGACATTGAATTGTATCAATGGTTGGTTTTCCTTTTATCAAGCCTTTGATGGACACGACGATAGTCTTGCAGAGGCTTTTCTCAAAGCGGACGATAAAGGGGCTATTGGTGTTTGGGCACCCACCGGACAGGGGTTTACCTTTGAACATGAAAGGTTGGCTGAGGAATTCTTTAGGCTTTTACTTCAGGATGGTGTAACGGCAGTAGGCCCTCTGACGACTCAAGCTAAAATCGCCGCCGTCGTTAACGAACCGCATATCACGTCAGTTAATCTAAAAATATTTACCTTGTTTGGAGATCCTAGTTTGCAATTGTTGCTGGAATAAGGCAACTTCCAAAAATAAATATACCACATAAGGGGCAACCACAAGGG
>LUTY01000877.1 GCA_001640045.1 Candidatus Thiomargarita nelsonii
GGAGTCCAATATTTATCTTGGACGAGCCTAAAAAATGAGTGATTCAAAAATCTTCTGACGCAACCGCCAAGTATCTCCATGTTCCAAATGAGCAACCCAACTGCGAATAGATTGGGAAACCTCTCGCAGGGGGATTTTACCTTGCTTGTAGTCCGCTTGTATGTGGCGTAAGCGCCGTCTTGCCCGTCGTAGGTTTTTTCTGGTTCCCACGCGCCAGAGTGGGAACCAGAAAAATATACGAATGTATTTGAATAAGCTGAAAAACATCCAAAAGCTAAGCCATTTCACGAGGACAACTTGGCACGCCTAGCCATTCATCGTGAACGCAAAAATCCTTGTAGTGCCGGAGTGCGGAAATCCCCATACCACTCTGGTGGTAGCAATCGTGAAAAATCCTATTTTTTGAAAATTTTATCTCAACCGCCAACCAGAGGATAACAAATGACAACTGTAACACTTAATTTATCATCTGACCTTTATCAAAGGTTACATGAAGAATCTGTCAACATAGGCCAGTCTGTTGAAGAGCTTATTCAAGATTGGCTGGTCAAGCGTAGAACCATTTCACCCCTCAACGAGCGTGAGCAAATTCGTGATGTTCTTCGCGCTGCCGGTTTGCTGACGGAATTAGGACCAGAATTACAAAAGCGTGCTGAACATTCAACCGCCACCTTAGAGGAAGTACAAGCTGCTTTTGCCAGAGCCGGCGGTCAACCATTGAGTGAAATGGTGATTGAAATGCGTGGGCCAAAAATATGAGTGCTTTTTATCTTGATAGCAGTGCTGTCGTTAAACGTTATGTGCCTGAAAATGGATCCGCTTGGATAGCAGATATAACTAACCCTGTTAGAAGACACACGATAATGACGGCAGAGATCACAACAGCAGAAGTGACTGCGGCAATAGCTGCAAAACACCGTGCCCCTAACGGTATCACTCGTCAAGAACGCGATGATGCGGTCAATATATTTTTGCAACACTGCAACACTGAGTATCAACTTGTGCATCTCAATAGTATTATCCTTGCTCGTGCAACACATCTGACTCAAAACCATCGGTTACGCGGCTATGATG
>LUTY01000878.1 GCA_001640045.1 Candidatus Thiomargarita nelsonii
GGTGTAAATTTAAATATTGTGGCTATTGCATTGTGTATGTTCTGAGCAAATTCAGGATGTAGTGGTGACGGTTCAAATAGTAAACTAATATAGATCACAAGGATCAGAATAAGGCTGGCAGCAAAGCCTAATAAGACAGCACGCTGAGCTTCTTTTCGTCCGTATTTTTCACTGAGTAAGTCGGTGGCAAAATAGATGCCGGAATATAATATAACACCTAAGCTGGTTTCCATACCAAAAATGACGGTGAGTTTAGGACCTTGAAAATTACTCAACATGACATTGAGTATTACTATCGTATAGAGTCCCATTTTTCCAAACAGTCGGTAAAGTAGTAGCGTTATAGATAAATCAGCTGCAACGGTTAACAACCATAACAAATCTTGAGGTGTTAAATTTTCGATTAATGACAACATATTTTTATCATCCAAGTGAATAAATCAAAGACTTATATTAAATCGTTATAATGTCTAATATCAAGAAATCCCCCATTTTGCTTTTGCAAATAAATAAATAAATAAATAAAATGAGATTTTTTTCTCTTGAGCCGCTAATTAATAAAATTATATTAAAATATTTTTATGTATATTAAATTAAATGTGTTTTTCTCATTCATTTATTTAACCTTCATATCCTTAGATATTGAAACTGTCGATGATACCCCTATATATAAGCAATTCAATTTTTATGCCAAGGAGAAACTTCAATGAGTGTTGAAGCACATACTGAAACGCTAGGTTTTCAAACAGAAATAAAGCAACTACTTGATTTAATGATACATTCCTTGTATAGCAACAAGGAAATTTTTCTGCGCGAGCTGATTTCCAATGGCTCAGATGCCGCTGATAAACTGCGTTTTGAAGCTTTGTCGGATGATGCCCTGTATGAAGGGGATGCCGATTTAAAAATTTGGGTTAATTTTGATAAAGAAGCCCGCACAGTGACAGTGCGCGACAATGGTATCGGGATGTCGCGTGAGGAGGTGATAGACAATATCGGTACCATTGCCAAGTCAGGTACTCAAGAATTTTTTAAATCTCTAACGGGTGATAATGTTAAGGATACCCAATTGAT
>LUTY01000879.1 GCA_001640045.1 Candidatus Thiomargarita nelsonii
TTTCACATCTAACCATAATGTCGCTTCTTTTCCCTCTTGATCCAATAATTTGCGCTGCAAAATCTTGCCTTTACGTTGTAAACTAATGCGCCAAGGTATAGGTTTTTCTAAGCGACAATTGAGTTTTAACACGGTCTTTTCAGGGTTAAATTCAAAGTGCAAGTGTAGGCTATCTGCTAAGCGATAATGTCCTTCACTTTCTTCCTCACCCATCGCAAATTCCACCGCAGGCACCGGCTCCAAAAGGGTACCCATCACCTCCTTTGCCTGTTGTTGGAAATCCGTGATAAATTGTTTTAAATATTGTTCAACACTTTCAAACACTTTAGTTTTTTCACTTTGAGTGGCTTCACTGATAGCTAAACGAGCCGGCTCGCGGATTGCCTCAGCAGCAGTGTGATATAAAGTTTGATAGCGATGGCGTGGATCATTTTCATCTCCCAAGGGACTGCCTGTGAGTACGCTATAATCTTTTAAAGTTGTGCGTGGCGCGATATGTCCCGGTTGAGGAGATTGGCTAAACCGGCCATTAGCACGGCATGAGCTTCTAAAAAATGCTCACCGCTATCTGCTTGCCATTGATTTATTTGGTCATAAGCGGCAAACGCATTTCGTACTTCCTGAATTTCTCGTGGCGCACCCAGTACGCGCTTACCATCTAACAAAGCGGTGATCTGCTCCAGACTTAGGGTATTATTTTCAATTTCTAATGAAGCCTGAATAGTGCGAATACGATTATTCCGCCTAAGCTGTGGAGAATCTGCCATCTTCAATGCTGACCAGCGTCCCAGCGCCTCGCCTATCTCCTCGACTAAGTGAAGGATATCAGGGGTAATGTCAAAGGGTGGGTGATAATGGGGCAATATGTGATCTCCTTAGCCAAAATAAATTTTGGACTCCTGAGCCGTTAGTTATCAAACCGTATTTCTAATATTTTTCCTGCCGGTATTTTTTCTTCTAATACCAATATATTAGCCTGTTTCACATCTAACCATAATGTCGCTTCTTTTCCCTCTTGATCCAATAATTTGCGCTGCAAAATCTTGCCTTTACGTTGTAAACTAATGCGCCAAG
>LUTY01000880.1 GCA_001640045.1 Candidatus Thiomargarita nelsonii
AACGAAGTAACGGAGCGAAGCGGAGTAAATCCGTTGTACTAAACCAAACTGATAGGTGGTAAGTATTATTTAGGGACAAGTCTATTAACTATAGCTTTTCAGATAAATATTTTGGTAGGAGTCGGCCAGATTTCTCTTGGACGTTCAAGAGAAATCTGGCCGACTCCAAAATACCCTAAGAATTTGTGACTAGTGCAGGAGGGCGGAAATCCTCATACCACTCTCAAAAAAAAAACGGTACGGCTATTTCCCCCCTCCTGCACTAGGTACAAATAGGATTTACATCACTATGTCAGGCGCTTACCTTGCACGAATGTAGAAATTACCAGACAAGAATGATTCTATCAGTCCAACCCACCGAGTATCTCGCCAAGGCTCATAAATGAATGAGTCAGCCAGCGCGATTCCAAAACGATGATCGGCTTTATAATCACTATAGACATCATTATCCAAGCGATCTGCAAACTCGTCTGGTGCTTCACTCAAACTCAGCCAACGGGCAAATACGCTGAAACTGGGAACGTGGTAAGATTTTAAATTAAATGTCCAATATTGTGACAGCGAGCCTTTCACTAATCCGTGCCATTCTATGTTGTTCTCTACTTGCTGAGCATAAACAGAGCCAGAGAAACGCATGGCAAATGGACGTCCCTGTGCCTGCTTATAGTGCAAATCTCTTCTCGCCCCCAGCGTTATCTCACCCTCTTCATTGAAACGTGCCAGCCATTTTGACTTGAGATAGTGTCTTGAAACCTCATCAAAAGAGCGATACGTCGTGCTTAATTCAAGAAAATATTGGAATTGGATGTCATCTTCTTCCACATTTTGTCGCCGTCGCAATAAGGCTGTAAAACTTCGGCTATCTTTTCTTTGCTCACTCAGGGGAATTTCATCTCTCACATCCAGGCGAAGTTCATAATAGCCATTTTCCACTAAAACATGAGCCAGTTGAGTTAATATGGCTGGTGTTGGGCTTGTTGGGACAGGATCGGATCAGGTGAATCGAGATAGAAAATGCTATAGTATTCCAGATAAATATTTTGGCCAAAAACCTCAGAGGTTTGGCAAACCTCA
>LUTY01000881.1 GCA_001640045.1 Candidatus Thiomargarita nelsonii
CGTGGGAATGCATGCCTCGACGCTCTGCGTCGAGTTTCATTCATGCTCACCCATTGACAAAGGAAACACCGTGACTGAATTTGAAGGCCAAATCTGGGCTGCTCAAGACAATGATGAAATCAACTTAATTTGTACCACTAAGCGGGTTAAAAAGAAAATTCAAGCGATTAATGAAAAAGGACGCGATCTGCGACTATCCGCTGAGAAATTGTTATGGCAACATCCCAGCCAAGCAACAGGACCAGAGGATTGGCAAGAAAAATTAACAAACATTCAAGCCACGGTAGAGTCGCTGGGTAACGACATTGATGTCGAATTGTTATGGGAAAGTGCCTTAGAATTAGAACTCTCAGACATTAATGAATTAGCCGATTTATATTTTGGGGGAGAAATTACCACAGAACATTTGGTAGCCATTTGGCGTACATTGGCAGAATATCGATTGTATTTTAAGCGTCGGGGCAAAAATTGGGAGTCGCGTACTGCCGAACAAATGAATGAGTTAAAAACGCAACGTGAACGCGAACTGGCACGGGTTAAAGCTCAAGGATTAGCCCGTGAATGGCTACAAAAATTCGCCAAACTTCCCCTGCCCATCTTCCCATCTCTAAGCGGTAAAGAAAAAGACGAGTTAGTGGTCGATTTTTCTGAAGAAATGCTACCGTTTGTGGAACGATTAGAAAGCTGGTTACGTGGCGATACTGATAAAGATGTAGAAGAATTAGTCAGCAGCACAGCAGAAGGGGTGAAACTCACGCCCCGCGAATTAGTGTTTGAGATTCTACAAAAAATAGGTCGCATACCTCTTGATGCAGATCGCGATGTCATTGTGGCGGGCTTAAAGCCAGAATTTTCGGCAGTCATCAATGAAGCCGCCCAAGCGGTGCAACCCGCCGAGACGCAAAATATCAGCGATTTTTTATTCAGCATTGATGATGAAGAAACCCGTGAAGTTGATGACGCGCTGGCGATTGAGCGCGATGGCTTATTCTGGAAAATCAGCAAGTTTTATCAACCGGCAAAGTGCCCGTTAAAATTTACACCGATGATATTGAATCAGAAGCCGAAAAACA
>LUTY01000882.1 GCA_001640045.1 Candidatus Thiomargarita nelsonii
AACATTTTGCGCTGGAATATCTATGATGGTTTCCATCATATTCAATTTTGTGCTAATCACATCAACAGCCGGGACAATAAGATGTAGCCCCGGATCAAGGGTTTTGGTGTACTTACCAAAGCGTTCAACCGTCCATTGTTCTCCTTGGGAAACCGATTTGACACCCAAAAAGACCAATATCACTGCCATAGCAAGAAAAATAAAAACAAATATTGCAAAATCGTTTAATATGAGCATAGGGATTTTTTATAGTCGCTGTCAATGAATAATCTTATTAACCTTACTACCTATCAGTTTAAACGCCGTTTGTTTAAACTGATAGGTGGTAAGCACCACGCCAATTAATTCACACTATACAGTTACATGTTTACTAATTGATAATATTAAATTATATTTAATTTAATGACACCCATATAATATAAACTAATTTTTACTTTGTCACATTTAACTTATTCTGCATTATTACATAATTTTACAAGAGTACCAAGATGGCAAAAAGATGTTAAGTCCCTGAACACCATCAAATACACTTTGAGCAATGCTGCCACGCAAGCACAAGGGTATTGGGTCGAATGGCAAAACGGGGGGGGGATTGAAAATCTTTTAACATATTGAGGAGGATCTTTGCAGAGCCTCGATTCCGGCATGCTCTCCGCATAGCGAAGTTACTGCGTTGAACGTCGCTTTGCGTAGTTACTTCGTTGCCCAAGCATCCACTTGGGAACGAGAAAAACCTTGGAGATGAACTGGCTCTGTAGGATAACTGATAATATAGTATTTCAGAAAATCGGCTCCTTGATTTAATTCAGACGTCTGAATTAAATCAAGGACTCCGACAAAAATATTTATCTGAAAAGCTATAGTTAGTTGCGCTCCGCTTCCACAAAGCGAACACATCAAGGCAATTCTTCAGACTCTGATGGCGGTAACACCGTTTGCTCTGCCTCTGGCAACACCGCTTCAGCTTCTGGCAAGAGCATGGTATTGTCTGATTGCACCTGATGACTAGCGACAGATTGCCCATCTATGTTCCCTGTCACCATGTTCACTGACGAGAGACTGTGCAGTTGCA
>LUTY01000883.1 GCA_001640045.1 Candidatus Thiomargarita nelsonii
CATGTCTTGCTGCTGGGATTTGTTTAGCCGCCGAAAAATCGCCACCTTGGGCAAACTCG
This sequence comes from Candidatus Thiomargarita nelsonii, assembly GCA_001640045.1. Lineage (GTDB taxonomy): Bacteria > Pseudomonadota > Gammaproteobacteria > Beggiatoales > Beggiatoaceae > Thiomargarita > Thiomargarita nelsonii_A. Next base: position 60 of record LUTY01000883.1, read on the forward strand.
TCTATTGATGAATCAAGTGGGTGCTGATGCCTTGGTACCATTTGATTTGACGCACTGGCGTGCCATCTGAGTGCCTTTTGCTGGTGTCGAGATAAATCCCATGTTCTAAGCCTTTGTCAGTCAATTCATAGTACAGGCGATCTTTGTGATCACGGTTTGACGTTTGAAGCCCGACTTCAATCAAAATTGGGTTGACTTTGCGCCGCCCAATACCGAGACTCACAGCGATGTCGGATGGTGTGAGCAGTTGGTCTTGGGTATCTGCTTTAAGGCCATTGACACCCCAAGTTTCTAGCAGGTTGACACCGAATTCTTCACGCATGGCGTTGTTGAGGGCCAGTACCTGCATGTTGCTCTCAATGCCGAAAATCTGCATCAACTCGCGGTTGATGCGGGCATGTTCGAGCATTTTTGATTGGGAGGCTTGGGATTGCAAATCAACACTTCCCGTCGTTAGCAACTCAAATACCCACTTTGAAACCAAAACGGCGAATTCGGGTGAGCACCATTGGGCCAGATGGATCGCAGCCTTGGGATGTATCCAAGTTCCTTGACGACCAGGATCACCACCCTTAACTACTTGAATTATTTCCGATATTGGATATCCAATATCGGTTGAAAGTGCAGTCAAAAATTGTTGAGTCGAATTCAATTGTTTGTAATTGCCGAACAATTTACCGGTTGCCTGACACATAGCAGTTGCATCTAGGTATCCGTCATTAGCCCGTTGGCTAATCTTAATCCCATTAAATTCACGGGGAACATGATTATGTGTTATATTATGCATGTCAATTTCCTTAATTGCTTTGTTAATTGACAGCGGCTCCCAAACTACTTTGCCCGGTACTTGAGAGTCGCTTTTATTATCTGTCAACAAATTTAACTAAATTCATGTTCAAAAAAAATGAGCGTGTTGACGCAAACAAAGGAAACCGCCGAAACCAAAGCGGAAAAGAAAGATGCTAAAGCTTTGTTAACACAGTTAAAAACACAGCAGACGGATAATATTTTAT
>LUTY01000894.1 GCA_001640045.1 Candidatus Thiomargarita nelsonii
AGCGATCATGGATGGTTCGTCCAAAAAAGAGCAACGGACGCTTTAATAAATCCAGTGCAGGCCATTCGCCAAAGGCGAGAAAGTGAACGAGCACACCGGTGATCACCATAGGAATAGGGGGACAACCGGGCACATTGATGATGGGTTTATCTGTAATAAGTTCTTCAACAGACATCGCCCCTGTCGGATTAGGAAAAGCGTGGGGAAGACCACCGTAAGCAGCGCAAGTGCCGAGGATTTGGGGTTACGAAACCGCCGCTATTGGTGGTATTTTAGCAACACCCGGTAACACAATCTCAAACAATCTAGCGGCTTCACGTATGGGATGCCTGCCCATTTTTGAACTGGAAAAATGTATCCATTGTGGTATTTGTGACATGGTTTGTCCGGATTATTGTCTGGTTTGGACACAGGCTGCTAATCAAGAAATCCATTTACAAGGTATAGATTACCGCTACTGTAAAGGTTGTCTCCGCTGTGTCGAAAGCTGCTCAACCGGTGCTCTGCGGCGCAAAAAGGAAATGCCCTGCTTGGCAGAACAACAACGGGTTAAACTTTTCCCAGAACTAGAAGGAGAGGTATGAAATGGAAACCGAGACTGAAACAGGCAAACAACGTACCGATTTTCTCAGTGGCAATGAAGCGGCCGCACTCGCGGCACGGGACATCAATTATCATGTCATGGGACATTACCCAATCACGCCTTCTACCGAAGTGGCTGAAAATTTGGCCCAAATGCGGGCAAATGGTGAACATGACATTGAAATGATCGCTGGAGACAGTACACATGGTGCCGCCGGGATTTGCTATGGTGCCTCTCTAGGCGGTGGGCGCGTTCTGAATGCAACTTCAGCGAATGGCCTACTCTATGCCCTAGAACAACTCCCCGTCCAAGCCGGTACTCGTAGCCCTATGGTTTTGAACTTAGTTGCCCGTACTGTCTCCGGCCCCCTCAATATCCGCTGCGATCACTCCGATCTTTATTTTGCCTTAAATACCGGTTGGATCATTTTACTCGCTAGAGATCCCCAAGCGGTTTACGATCTCAATTTTGCGGCGGTTAAAATAGGTGAACAGGCTGAAGTACGCTTACCAGTGATTGTTTGTTATGATGGATTTTTTACTAGCCACCAACAACGCCGCATTCAAGTATTTGATAATACTGAACTAACTCAACAATTTTTAGGTACGCCCCAAACGGACATAACGGCCCTTGATCCGAAAAATCCCATCACCTTCGGGGCGTATATGAACGATCCCGATACCATTAATAATAAAAAGCAGCTATCCCTCGCCATGGCAGCAGCACGTCGGGTGATGCCGGCGGTGTTACGCGAATTGGAACAAATCACCGGGCGTAGCTATCCTATTTTAGACACTTATCGCATGGAAGATGCTGAATCTGCTGTAGTTCTTATAAATTCAGCCGCAGAAACGGCCAAAGACGTGGCCGATCAGCTACGTGAACGGGGCCAAAAAGTGGGGGTACTGTCTCCCAATGTCATTAGACCCTTTCCAGCCGAAGAATTCAGAAATGCCCTCAAAAATGTCAAAGCCATTGTTGTCGGTGACAGAGCAGACTCTTACGGTGCCGATGGTGGCAACCTATCACTGGAAATACGGGCCGCCTTACAAGCCGATCCTGACAATCAAACCGTCGTGTTAAGTCGCATTTATGGCTTGGGTGGCAAAGATTTTTATGAGACTGATGCAGAAAGCTTTTTTGAACAAGCACAAAATAGCCGTCAAGTCCCCGCCTTTGAATATCACGGTACCTATAAAGGCGAGCCTAATCACACCCCCCCTCCCGCGATGCCTGCCATTGACACGCAAGAAGTCTCACGCGGCATGGCAAAAGTCACTCAAAATCCAGAAACCGGCAAATTACGAGTCGAACTGGAACCCTTATGGATGATGAGTGATGTCAAAAACCGCATCGCCCCCGGGCATAGTGCCTGTGCGGGTTGCGGTATCTTCTCCATGTTGCATCAGATCTACAACGTTTTAGAAGGCGATCTGGTTGTGCTATTTAATACCGGCTGCGCTATGGCAGTCACCAGCGGCTACCCACAAACCGCGCATAGAATTACCTACATTCACAACCTCTTCCAAAACGGTGCCGCCACCCTGTCTGGACTGGTCGAAATGTACCATGCGCGAGTACGTCGCGGCGAGCTGCCAGAATCTTCTGACATCACCTTTTTAATGCTGACTGGCGACGGTGGCATGGATATTGGCATAGGCTCAGCACTGGGCACTGCTAATCGCAACCACCGGATGATAATCATCGAATACGATAATCAAGGTGCCATGAATACCGGCGGCCAATTTTCCTATTCCACGCCACTAGGTCACCGCACACCCACCAGTGAAGTCGGCAGCGTTCTAGCTGGCAAAGGCTTTCATCATAATGATACCGCCCAAATTTTCGCCGCCAATCACCTGCCTTACGTTTTCACCGCCTGCGAAGGCTTTGCCGAAGACTTAATGCGTAAAGTCGCCAAAGCCCAATGGTATGCCAAACGAGAAGGCTTAGTCTATGGCAAAATCATGTCATTCTGTCCTGTGGGCTGGCGTACTCCGAATAGTGTCGCGCAATCGGTGATGCAAGCCGCGCTTGACTGTTGCTTCTTCCCCTTATATGAGGTCGAAAAAGGCCAAACAACAATTACTTACGATCCGGATATTTTAGGTACCCGTCTGCCCATAAAAAGCTGGCTCAAGAGAATGGGGAAAAGCAAACATCTGCTCAGTCCCAAAAACGCCCCGATTCTGAAATCCTTTGAAGCCGAAGTGGAGAGACGCTGGAAACGCCTAAAGGCCATGCACGAACATGAGGAACTTTGAAAATATGCCAAAAATCATTGAAAAACGAATCTTAACGCCTATCACCAAGCTATTTCGTTTTGAGGCCCCGATGATAGCTGCTGCCGCTCGCCCCGGCCAATTTGTCATTGTGCGGGTGCGAGAAGGCGGAGAACGTATCCCCTTAACCATTGCCGATTTTGATGCCAAGGCTGGTATAGTCACTATTGTCGTTCAAGAAGTGGGCGTAACCAGCAGACTTTTGGGTGCCCATGAACAAGGGGATAGTATCTTAGATGTATTGGGACCACTGGGAGAACCGGCCCATATCCCTGCTGGGGGTCATGTTGTTGGCATAGGGGGTGGATTTGGCTCAGCCGCTTTATGGTGTTTAATGCGCGAACTCAAACAACGGGGAGATCGTACCACCATCATTATGGGCGCACGTCATGAACATTTATTGCTTTTAGTGGATGAACTGCGTGAAGTGTGCGATAACTTAGAATTATGTACGGATGACGGCTCAGTGGGATTCAAAGGATTCGTCACCCAGCGGCTCCAACAATTAATAGATGGAGAAGGCCCCGGCAAACCCGATCATGTTGTTGCCATTGGCCCCATGCCCATGATGCGAGCCGTTGCCAACACCACCCGTCAT
>LUTY01000885.1 GCA_001640045.1 Candidatus Thiomargarita nelsonii
CCGACTGGTCATTTTATCCCTGTCAGGCGGTACCACAAACGATATCATCATTGATTTTGGCCCTTCTTTTGGCATTTATACACGCCTGAACAATAACAGTTGGGTTAAATTGCATAGCCTCTCAGCCAAAAGCATGATCACTGGCGTTCTGGATAATAACGGTAAAGACGAAGTGATTATCGACTTTGGCACCCAATACGGTATTTGGGTATGGATGAACAACAACAATTGGGTGCAATTGCACACCTTATCGCCTGATACCCTCGTGATGGGAGATATAGACAATAACGGTAAAGACGAAGTGATTATCGACTTTGGCGAGCCTTATGGTATTTGGGTATGGATGAACAACAACAATTGGGTTCATTTGCACTCGGTCTCGCCGGATAGCATGGTGACAGGAGACATAGACAATAACGATCAAGACGAAGTGATTATCGACTTTGGCACCCAATACGGTATTTGGATATGGATGAACAACAACAATTGGGAGAAATTGCACAATCTCTCGCCTGAGAGCATGGTGACAGCAGATATAGACGGTAATGAGCAAAACGATGTCATTATCGACTTTGGCACCCAATACGGTATTTGGATATGGATGAACAACAACAATTGGGTTCAATTGCACACCTTATCGCCTGATACCCTGGTGATAGGAGATATAGACAATAACCATCAAGACGAAGTGATTATCGACTTTGGCACCCAATACGGTATTTGGATATGGATGAACAACAACAATTGGGAGCCATTGCACTCGGTATCGCCGGATAGCATGGTGACAGGAGATATAGACAATAACGGTCAAGACGATATCATTATCGACTTTGGCACCCAATACGGAATTTGGGTGCGGATGAACAACAGCACTTGGGAGCAACTGCACAGCTTATCGCCAAAGAACATGGTGACGGGGAACATAGATGGGATGTCTGAGGCACTAGCGGAATTAGACAACACCATGCTCTTACCAGAGGCTAATGCGGAGCCATTGCCAAAAGATGAAATAACAGAGTTACCTTTGGTATCGCCACAAGAATTGCCTTGATCGGTCGTTGTTAATCGCAAT
>LUTY01000886.1 GCA_001640045.1 Candidatus Thiomargarita nelsonii
ATCGAACGCGCATTAGGCACATTCTCGGCATAAAGGCTAATACTAAAGCCGGGTGGTAGGCTAATCGTCTCAAGCAGCAATGATTTGTCTGTTGCCAGACAACCGATACAACTGGCTGTCATGATTAAAAATAAAGTGAATAAACGGAGATTGATAGACATAAGTGTTGGGTGTTATTTGAATAGTTGTACATATAAGCCCTTATTAAGGGACAAGTCTTTTGTTCTTCTGATGTCTTTTGGGTTTCTTTTAATATTTCTTTTGTGGGGACGGTTGTTTCGACCGGTGACTCTGGCTTTTTAACCATCGTTCCTACTGTTTATAATGCCTCTTCGAGTTCCTCACCCGTTTTAAAAGCAGGGGAAAAACACAACTCTATTATTTTAGCGACGCTCCAACACTGTAAAACTATACGGATAAGCATTTTTCGCATCTGCCTGACAATCCTGCCTCTCAAGCTCTTGCCACTGCTCAGGCTCATAATCGGGAAAATAAGTATCCCCTACAAATGTAGCATGAATCCAAGTGAGATACATACGTTCCACCTTCCCCAACAGCATTTCATAAACTCTTGCCCCCCCTATCACCACACACTCCTGATATCCCTGACTAAAAGCCAAGACATCTTCAAGACAGTGCAAAACCTCACAACCGGCAAGGCTCAAATTTCTATGACGACTCAACACGACATTTAAACGCCCCGGCAAAGGGCGGCCAATTGAAACATAAGTATTGCGCCCCATAATAATGGGCTTTCCCATTGTCACAGCGCGAAAATGTTTCAAATCAGCCGGCAAATGCCAAGGTAAGGCATTATCATTGCCTATTAACCTATTCTTATCCATTGCAACACAAAGACTGAGCATTATCCAAATCCACTTTCACTACCTAGCATAATATTTTTCTTGATTCTCATCCCGCGTTTTACAATCAATGCACTGCGTTGCGGTCGGTCTAACCTCCAAGCGACGGAGACCAATTTCAGCCCCGCAAGACACACAAAAACCATACTTTCTATCACTAATATTTTTTATGACATTATCAATTTTTTGAATTAACTTACGCTCCCGA
>LUTY01000887.1 GCA_001640045.1 Candidatus Thiomargarita nelsonii
CAATTTGAAGCTGAAAAATTAAAGCATCAATTACAAACAAATGCTGCATTACAACATGAATTACAACTAAATTCTCAACAATTTCAAGTGCAGTTAGAAGAAAACCGGCAACAATTTGAATTGACAAGGCTAAAAATACAATATCTCAACCAAGCGAAAGAAAATCGTCTCAATAGAGAGCATAAATCGCATGAAAACCAATTAAATCGGGAGTTTCAAGCAGAGCTGACGGCATATATCAAAAAATTAGATCATGCCATGATGAAGGAAAAAATGGATTTTGATAAGCTTTTATTTGAGGAACGTAAAAAACTTGATCTGGAATTACAAGAACGTACCCATGATTTTCAACTAAAATTAGCTGTCATTCAGGGTAGAATGACTCGACAAACAGAAGAATTTAAGAGAACATTAGACAGATACCCATGGGGATTACCACCTACGACTATTTTGCAGATTTACAGCAAATATCAAGATAGGAGTAAACCGGTTCCGCCATTGGTTATCATTTCTCCACCAACATTGGAGTATGATAGATTTTCCAATACGTCTTTAGGATTTCCTAAAATGGAAAAAAGGTTAGCGGAAGATGTACGAACATTTTTGGATAACTACTATCCTATAGATGACCCTATAAGACCAACAAATTTTATGGGTGGTATTTGGGAGACAAAAGCGCGTCAAACGCCGTACTTCGCTAAAGGCTTGACCTTGTTCATTTTTCCCCACAACACGCCAGAGAATTATCTGCCCGCATCGAGTCTTTAACTTTTTTCTTTGGGTGGGCACTAATAATGTCAAAAGCATCGTCTGGTGTTATTATTGATGTTTTTAGGTATAGGTGTAGAATCGGCATGGAAAAATGGTGCGTAGGAGGCTCCCTACGCTCGCTGGTGGCTTTCGTCAAAATGTTGAGTTAAATACACCTTTATTTGATATAATATAATTTATCCACATTTAAAGTAAGAGGTAATTCACTATGTATCAAATGAATATCAGTGAAGCCAAGAGAGATTTACCTGATTTGATTAATGCTGCCATAGCCGGAGAAGAGGTTTTTATTACAAAA
>LUTY01000888.1 GCA_001640045.1 Candidatus Thiomargarita nelsonii
ATCGCTAGCTTCTTACTCGGAACTTGCTCAGAGGCAGGATGTCAGCTTCTTGGAGAGGTTGCTGCCCAGGGTACTGGTTTTGCATATAGAGCAAGCTTAGCGAGAGCAAGCTTAGCGGTTGCGGGTGATGGTGATTGTGCTATGGCCGTTATCGGTGCAGATGGAGAACTGGAAACGGATGATAATGGTATTGTAGTCTATTCGGGTAGCTGCGACTAAGGTTTCTACCCCAGGTGGATTAGTTTAGTTTTTTAACGCCATGTGCAACCGCCCTATGAAACCCCGCAGATCGTTTGATGATCTACGGGGGGATAACCGGTTGCACATCCCACCATAAGGTGATATATGTCAGCCCCAGGTCCAATTCCATCAGATATAGCAGTGCCGCAACTGAATGTGGAAGATTAAATCGTAGAGATTTGTGACTCGCTTATGTGTGATTTCAGCCAATGGAATAGCGGCTTGGCTGTCATGAGTAGAAGCCGAGGTCAACACACAACTGACAGGCACTTGACCGTCGGCAGTATCAATATGCAATTTGTAACCTACCCAGCTTTTCTTATAGCCTTTGCTATTTTTCTTGCTACCTACATCACAGTCCTTAGGTAAGTCGTCTAACATTTCATCAACGCTCATTTTTCCTTGACGTTGTAAACGAGTTGGTTCTTTTACAACGGGTTCTCCCTTTTTTGGGCGGCCACGTTTGCGTTTCGGCTTCTCTTCTACTACTTTTTCGAATCAAACTGGTTTTTCACGAGCTTCTATATCTGTCGCATCTCTTGAAATATGCCCTACCAGTTGTTCTTGGTAGGTTTTTTTTATCAAGGCTTCATCATGTCAACTTGGGGCGTGGCTTTTTGAGTATTTAATCACTTTACAAAGTATATTGCAAAATATTTTTTTTTGATAAGTTTTGCAAGAGCCTCCAATTAGTAAAATTACCCCCTTTCAGGCGAAAACTTGACAGAATCCGAATTAGCCGCTGCCATCAATCATCAAGAGACTGTGGCGATAACGGACTTAATTTTGGCGGGTGGAACGTCTGGGGCATGTATGACGTTCTCGGCTT
>LUTY01000889.1 GCA_001640045.1 Candidatus Thiomargarita nelsonii
ACATCGCGTCTGATAGGTGGTAAGCGGTCACGTTCATAGAGCCGTTCTTCACGTTCAAAGAGGTGACTACCAACACCTTATGGGGGGTGTCAAGGCCAGATAACATAATGCCGGTACGGATGGTGCGAACAGATTCGGCAAATTGGGACTTTGGCTCCTTTATAAACATCCAGAAAGGCTTATGTTCTTCTTTATTGCCGATTTTTATTTTCGGCAAACTGCCTAATAAAGGCAGACCTAATTTCTGTTCAACTTCTTCACCATCTTTTAGCGTGTTATTAAGGTATTCCAATAAATACGCTAACAGGGTCGAAAAGATAAAACCGAATACTAAGCTGATAATGACGATCAATTTCGTTTTGGGTTTATAAGGATCTGAGGGAGCTATCGCGTGCTCAACTATTCGCCCAACGGTTGATTGCAGTGGTTGTATGTCTTGCGAGGCATCCGTTTCCTTAAAACGAGTCAGAAACATTTCATAGAGTTGACGGTGGACCTCAACCTCTCTTTCCAGTACGCCGAGTTGAGATTCTTTGCGGTTAATTTCTCGAATTGTCCCTTTATTGTCTTCAAGAGAACGTTCAAGCGCTTTCACATTGGCAAAGGCCAGCTCATATTCTTTGCGAATTCTTATAATCGCCTTTTGAATTTGCTCGTTCGTATGCTCTTTTGCCACTTTCAGTTCCGCTTTGGCGGCGATAAAGCTAGGATGTTTTGGCCCATAACGTTCATTCATCTCAGACACTTTTTTTTCGACCTCCAGTTCGAGTTGTTTCAAACCTTGTACCAGCGGATGATTGAAAATAGCTGGAATAGACTCGAAAGCTTTCGTGGTGCTATTTCCGACTTTTTGTACTTGTCTGTACACATTTTCAAGTTTTGTTAAATTTATGCGGGCATGAACCAATTCAGCGGCTGTTTCTTCGATCTGTTTAGTGGCAATCGTTTTGACACCCGCTACATTGACAAGACCTTGACTTTCTATATAGCGTTGTAAGGCTTGCTCAGCCTCTCTCAATTGTTGGCGTAAGCCGTTTAGACGTTTAGTCAGCCACTTCGTGGCTTT
>LUTY01000890.1 GCA_001640045.1 Candidatus Thiomargarita nelsonii
GTTAAACTTGGCGATACAGGTCACGATTATCCTTTATGTTAAGGCTAAGGCAGGTTCTTCACTTCCGAAGACCTTCCCATAATCTCAAAAATACACCCTGTAAAGCCAGTCTTCAAAACTGTACGTGAGATTTTCAAACTCATACAGCTCCTCAGAGACCACTTTTCCTTGAGTGGCTTTAACAAAAGCACTGCATAGTGCTTGACAGCTATAACATCTTTGCTATTTCGTATGTCTGCCTACTTTTCGCTTCGTAGCGTGTCATACTTTTTCTTTAGGTCTCGCAGCTTGTCATACTCTGCTTGGCCTGTGCAAAGTCTATTACCGAATTGGGCGTTATTTATTTGCCCTTTCTTGGCCTTATTGAATTCTGGCCTTTTTCTCCGTATTGGGTTAAGACGATGTAATTCATCGTGACAGTGCCTGTGCAGTAGGGTCAAATTGGAATACTTATCCTCACCACCTTGACTACGGTAAGCTCTGTGATGGACTTCAGCTAAATCCTGAGATGTAAAACTCCCACCACAATGAGGGCATATTCCTTTTTGATTCCTTAACATTTTTGCCTTGGATGGCATGATGTTGTCATACCCATTGGCTAATCTCTTAGCCCAATAGGCTGTATCTCCATCATAATAAGACCTATCAAAACCAACTTTTGCGTAGCTCCCAGTTCTTTCTTTATGCTTTGAATAACCTTTGAGAGATTTGACTATCTTTCTGTCTTTTCCCTTACCAGTTATCTCAGCAAAAGTCCATTTTCTACCATTAACAGTACCAAAGTACTTATCTGCTATCCACTTTTTACCTTTCTGTGGATGCCTACGACGCGCCCACTGGTAGAGTCTTTTCCATACTAGCATATCAAGCTTCCCAAAAGCTTCACTTGAGTGTACTGTCTTGTAGTAGTTAGCCCATCCCGATATTTTGGGTTGGAGTATGGTTATTAACTTGCTTGGCGTTACCGCTTTCAGTTTCCAGATAGTTTCACTTATCTCCCGATAGTGTGCTTTTATCTTATCCTTGGTTGGTTCAACTCTCAATACATGTGTTGCTTTAGCCCGTCGTT
>LUTY01000891.1 GCA_001640045.1 Candidatus Thiomargarita nelsonii
TCTCCACAAACTACCAATTCTTTCTCGATCAAGGTACCCCCAGTCATCACCAATTCGTATTCGCAACCGTTTTTCCAATATCAAAGCATAAAGCAATTTCCCATTTAACCAAACTTCTGCTAGGCCACAATCTTCTTTAGCGCGTAGTTCATCAATATCCAAGAGACTCTTTAAACGTTTGATAGCCAATTCGACTTGCCAACGACATTTATAGATTTCCAGAAGAATCTCTGGCGAGAGAATTTGTGGTGAAAGTGTTGTAAAAACGAGAAGAAAACGGGCGATAAATAAGGTCTTTTTACTCGGTTTGCCACGACCTTTCCGAGAAGCTTGCTTAACGGCGACGGGCGGCTTCAGCTTCTTTTTCTGGTAATCGCAATAATGTGACCTTTGACCTTGGATGCAGACTCAGCACCAGCCAAAACCGAACAGCTTTGATATGTGGCCTTATCATTTGGTTTTAGCCAGTTCACGATATCCAAAGGTATCCCATCATCATGGTATAAAGGCATGGAGGCATGATTGTATCTGGCAATGACATCAGTACCTTCTTCGGTTTTTTCAAGAATAGCATTGGCATGGCAAAGACCTCTATCCACAACAGCGACATCACCTTGATTCAATGGAAAGTTTTTCAAGCTTTCACCAGTGTGTTTATCTGTCACCAAAAGATGTGTGAATTCCAAGGTAACCAAATCTATCCCAATGTGTAAGCGGTAATCTGTACCAGTTGCTCCTGGAGCTTGGATAGAACTTCCATCAAAGACCAGAAAACGTAAACCGTCTGGCAGGTTCTCTAAATTTATTGAAGGTAACATTTCAAACAATAACGCTTTTACCCAGGGTTCACAAGCCTTCAGACGTTTCCTAATCGCTTCATCTGTGATACGTTCTTCCAGTAAGGTCAAATGACCGGCAACTTCCCGCAAACTTTGGTCGAGGCCACAATAAAGAAGTACCATTATTAATAATTCCTTGGGTGTTTTTGCGGCTACGAACAAATACCTTGAACTCGTGAGCTAATTTTTCGACCTCAGGGGGAAGGTCTTGCAACAACTCCTCAAATAA
>LUTY01000892.1 GCA_001640045.1 Candidatus Thiomargarita nelsonii
CTATGCTCTTCACTTACAATCCCGGGTTCCGACGAGATCGTAACCCGACGGCACGGTTTTCCACTTCTGACTATCTGCGTTAAACCATTTTTTTTTATGTTCTTGTTCCACAAGCATTTCTATTTCTCTGGGAGACAAACGTTCCAATGTATTTTCCAAACTAGTCAGGATCCCACTGCCCATACCAATCAGATGTGCCTCAATATCTTCAAACGCCTCTTGGAGAGAGTCGAGCATTGGAATATATCCCTGACGTTTCAATAACATAATTTCTAGTACCATGCTGGGATCCCGATTGTTCTTCAACGGGTTATTCGCCCCTGCACGAAATCGGGTTCCTTCTATATTAGCACCAATTTTGAATGCTTTTCTGGCCTCAATCAGTTTGATAATCCCCTCCATCATTTCTCTGAATGCTTGACCCAGCGTTCTCATTAAATCAGGATCAAGTTGATCAATAGAGATGTTTGTGAGCCCGGCACCTTTTAAAAAGGCAGCTATTGCGTCTTGATCATCGCCGGATCGTTTTGAGGACAATAACTTCTCTTGTTCGTCTGGGTCCTTTTGCGTGTTAGTTGTTGGCGTTCTTGTTTTCGTTGAAGCAGTTGGCGGTTCTCCCGTTGGCTTGGGTATAGGTTTCGGTATGGAATCTTCATTCCGCTCTTCTAAAGTCACCTCAATCCCATACTTGTCAATATATAATAGATCCCCATCATTTAATTTGCGTTCTTCATCTCGAAACTCTTCCGCTTCTGCCTGCCCCAGACTTTTAAGACTCGTACCATTACTGCTACGGTCAACAATATAGTAACCGTCCTCTCGATATTGAATCGTAGCGTGTTCTCCTGATATATAATGCTCATTATCGGCTAAAACCCAATCATTATCTGTTGAGAGACCAATTGTTCCACCTTGAGTATCAAAAGTGATGTAACTTTTTTGCTCAGGCGGCAAATCTTGTGGTTCTATAATCTGCAACGTGACAGTCGGGATCTTTGCGTCTATTGTCTCTTGAGCACCGCCGGGTGGTCCTGGGGGCAATGGGTCCTCTGGTTCTATAGTGAC
>LUTY01000893.1 GCA_001640045.1 Candidatus Thiomargarita nelsonii
CTTGTTCGTAACTGCGTAAATTATACAAGGCCAAACCCAGTTGATTCCAGAAATAGGCATTAGGTTCTTGCCGTTCCGTTCGAACCAGCCAACGCTCCGCCTCGGTCACGGCTTCCTCATTTCGCCCTGCTTGGCAGAGAGAATCAACCAAATTGCCAGCGTAGACTGGCTCGCCAGGTTCCAATGCCAAGGCTTTTCGATACGCTTCCGCCGCTTGCTCGTAACGATCTAGCTTATCCAAGGCCAGACCCTGATGATTCCAGAAATGGGCATTAGGTTCTTGCCGTTCCGTTCGAACCAGCCAACGCTCCGCCTCGGTCACGGCTTCCTCATTTCGCCCCGCTTGGTGGAGAGTATTAATGAGATTGCTAGCGTAGATGGTACTGCCAGATTCCAAGGCTAAGGCTTTTCGATACGCTTCATCCGCCTTGTCGTGACGTTTTAGGTGATATAGGGTAACACCCAGTTCATTCCATAACAAATCCGCCCAAGGATTGTCAGCTAAATATCGCTCTAATAGCTCAGCGGATTCCTCTTTCTTATCCGCTTTTTGCATAGCCCGGCTCATTAGGAGGTGGACTTGACCGTCCCAATCGTTTTCCAAATGGGGCTGTAAATATGCTATGGCCTCTTTAGCGCGATTTTGACTGATATACCAAGATACCCATACGTCCATCAGCGTCTTATATTCTGGATCAAGTTGTGCCGCCTGCTCTAGCATGTGCTCGGCATCCAGATAACGTTTGAGATGGGTATAGGTATTGGCCAGATTGATCCAACAACCGATATCATCAGCTTGCTGCTCTTTGGCCATTTTATACCAAGGCAACGCCTCTTCATACCGACCTTGGTTGAAATAAATATGCCCTTTGAGCGATAACCCCCAAACTGAGTTCGGTTCCTGCCGCAAAGCCGCGTCCACTTCGGCCAGTGCCTCCTCGTATCGCTTTAAATTCAAAAGGGCGTTGGCTAAGGTCAGTCGCGCCTCAAGATGGTCCGGCTCTAAGGCCAACGCACGTTGTGCCAATTTCAGTGCCTCGCCCGGTTGACTGATATTATCTTGCA
>LUTY01000904.1 GCA_001640045.1 Candidatus Thiomargarita nelsonii
TCAGGGTATTCATATCGGTGCCACACGAGACAAGGATTTTGCCGCTGAAACCGCCGGAGATGATGGCAAATACTATGGGCTCTTCACTTGGCATTGGGCCAAAGCCTTGCAACAGGCACAAGTGGGGGAAACTTGGAATGAGGTGTTTAAACGTGCCTATACGCCAGTATTCTCTATCCGTGGGGAAGCGCAAAGGCCTCAATTGGAGGGAGAGCGTTACCGACAAGTTTTTGGGGGCGGTTTTAGTCCGCCAGTTGCCACCGTTGCTGTGAGCAGCGTTAAAGGTGAAATGGTCAAAATTCAAGCCGGCGCGACTGCTGGTGTCACTGTTGGCTCTATTTATCGTTTGCAATCAGAAAACCGAGCCCGTCTTGAAATGACCAAAGTGGGAAATTTTGAAAGTGAGGGCAAAACGACAGTGGTTGGCGCGTTCAAAGTGGGTGATTTGGTGGTAGAAGAAAGCCATGCCTACCATTTTGATCCTATCAAGGTGTACCTGTCTGCGGATTATCCTAAAGATCGGCCCCTGTTGCAAGCCATACGCGCCGCTTTTCAAGGCACCAGCGAACTTCCGGGCTACGTCCTCACTAATAAACCGGATAAGACGGATCTACGTTTACAGCTATTACGTCCCAAGCGGGGGAGAGATGGGCAAGCCATTTATGAAAAGGATAACGATGCTTTACCAAAATCCTTTCCTAATCAATCTCCTGAATTATGGATACTCACGCCCGATCAACATTTATTACATAAAAAGCTGCAAATTAAATTCGATGATCCAAGCAAAGGGGTTGAATTGGTTAAGTACAATTTGAAGCTTTTGGCGCGTGTTCGTGAAATTAAAGCTCTCCAGAGCCGCTATCGCGGTGCCACTTTGCCTGTGACTGTGCAAACGGATATTCTTACACCTTGTCCGACTGGGGGAGATTGTATGCAAGTGCATGACTTGGGTTTGTATGAGAAGAAGGGCACTTTTCGTTTGCAGGAAATTGGGAAACTTCCTTTGAATGAAGATGATATGCTCAGTTTTACTTTGCACAATAAATCTAGGCGGGATTACTATTGCTATCTGATCAATATCAGTTCTGATAGCGCCATCTACGCGATTTATCCTGATCCCGAGGAAGGGATGGAGTATGCGCGTGTCAAGGCGGGAGAAAAGCGGGAATTGATTGAGCAGGTTGCGTTGATTTTGAAAAACGTCGGAGAACAAACCCTCAAGTTGATCGCTACGACTCGCCCAATAGATGTGTTGTTGTTAGAAATGGATGGTTTGAAAGGAGAGGCGGATTTAAATGATCTAAATCCTTTGGAACGTTTATTGGTGAATGCAGCGCATGGGGCGAGGGCACGATTATTACGGATGTCGAATCATGAGTGGTTTACGGGGCAGGTGACGTTTGAAGTCAAATAGTTTCAGGAGTCCAAGATTTATCTTGGGCGAGCGCACTTCCAAGATAAATCTTGGACTCCAGATTTATTGCCTAACTTTAAAAGTGACTTGCTCTGTCGCCCATTCATTAATCTCTATTGACGTATCATCCCGCTGCCCATGTGCTGCATTAAATAATAACTGTTCTAAAGGATTTAATCCCTCGCGTCTTGCTGGCTGTTCCAATAGCGATACATCAATCGGTTGACGGCTGGTGATAAGCTTGAGGGTTTCTTCACCCACTTGTTCCATCTCCAAAATTATTTTTTTATCCCCTTTTTCGCCTTTATTGACACGGGCAAATTCCATCTGCTCCCAATAAGGGGGAAAAAGCGTCTGGATAGCGCCGTCGGGACCGATATTAATCAAGTAACAATAATAATCTTGCTCGGATTTATTAAATAAACTCAGAGAGAGACTCTCGCCTTGACTCAGAGTGCGCCCATCAATCTCCTGAAAAAAATAGGAGCCCGTCTTGCGATACCACCCCAAATCATAATCGGATAGCTGTACACAATTTGGCCCTTTCAGACAAGAATTGTCCGGACTCAAAAGAGAAATTTGCACGCTCACTGGTAATGTGCTACCACGAGGACTTTTGAGTTGTTTAAGCTCACGAATACGGGCCATTTTTTTTAAAATGTCCTGTAATAATTTAACGCCTTCTTTTAGATTGGAGAATGGAATTTTAAGGCCTTTTTTGAATAAGCGTTGATCGGGTGTCAGTATCCATAATTCAGGTGGCTGATTAGGGAAAGATTTTGGCAAGGCATCATCAGGCGAAGCATAAATGAGTTGCCCATCTTGATTGGCAAAGGGGCGCAAGAGGTACAAATGTAGATTAGCCTGATGCGGATTATTGGTAAGCTGGTAGGCTTCAAGTGCATCAAAACCCGTAGTAATCGCTCTCAACAATGGTTTATCTTTATCTAAGTCCGCGCCTAAGTAAACCTTAAAAGGCGTAAAATGGTAGGCATGACTTTCTTCTACTACCAAATCACCAACCTTAATCTCGCCTTTGGGCTCGGTTTTAGCATAACTGGCGAAAGGGGTGACATGGTAAATCTTCAAGCGAGGGGAGTCTTCGGGCGAGTTATATAAACGATAAACCGAGCCTTTGGTAACGCCAGCGAGAGAGCCCGCTTTTATTTTGACTCTCCTTTTAGAGACGATACGGATGATAGGAATCGTTGGCGATAGTGCGCTAAAACCTGGACCCAACACTTGTCTACGATGCTCACCCTCTATTTGTGGGTGTTGCGCCATGCCGCGATCTATTGTCACTTGGGCATAAGTCCGCTTAAAAACGTCATTCCAAGTCTCACCCGCTTGAGCCTGCTGTAAATTTTGCGTCCAATACCAAGTAAATAGGCTGTAATATTGACCATCTTTTTGAGCGAGTTCAATGGCAGATTCATTATCTCGTGCGGCACCGATATGAATACCATAATGCGTTTTTAGAGGCTGATAGGAGCGTTTTCCCAACAAATGGGGTCGTTTATCTTCTTCAATCGCTCGACCTCTGGTGACTGTCGCCGAGTGACAAGAATCCGATATAAATACGACATTTTGAGTTTTTTCATACAAGTTGGACAACCATTTGTCGATTTCATCATCTAATACGTCGTAATTGTCTATACCTTGCCTGCCAGTACGAGCGCCGTAGGAAACCCAAGTTTGGTCGTAACCGCTGGGTTCCTCACCGTTTAAATCTTTGGTTTGCGAACCATGGCCAGAATAAAAAATATAAACAAAATCATTGGGTTTAATTCGCTCATTCAGCACATTGAAGGCATTTTCAATGCCGGAATGAGTGGCTTTTTCATCTTTGAGAATAATAAAATCATGCTCGACAAAACCAAAGCGTTCACGTAACACGCCCTGGGTCAATTTGAGGTCATTGGCGGGAGCGGAAAGTGAGTCGAAAGTTGTTTGGCTATAGTCTTGGATAGCAATAAGCAAGGCGTGTTTGCCCCTGATGATTTTAGTCTTGAGCAATTGAGCAAAGACGAGTTTGAATTGGTTGAAGA
>LUTY01000895.1 GCA_001640045.1 Candidatus Thiomargarita nelsonii
CCGCTGGACGTGACGCAAATAATCCATTGGTGACAACACCTGTGATTGCATTGAGTTGGGTTTCTAGTTTGACGGGTTCGCTGATTTTTAAATTGTGTACGTCTAAAATGACGTTACCATTGTCGGTGGTAAAGCCTTCTCGCCATATCGGTTTTCCGCCCATTTTGACTAATTGTCGGGCAACATAGCTCCGTGCCATCGGGATGACTTCAATCGGCAATGGAAATTTGCCGAGAATATCAACTAGTTTGCTGTCATCGGCAATACATACAAAGCGTTTACTCACCGCCGCGACAATCTTTTCACGGGTGAGCGCACCACCGCCGCCTTTAATTAAATGCAAATATTGGTTGGTTTCATCCGCACCATCTAAGTAAACGGAAATTTCATCCACACTATTGAGTTCGAAGACGGGAATACCGTGAGATTTGAGCCGATCAGCAGTGGCGTTGGAACTGGCAACGGTGCCTTCAATTTTGTGTTTGATCGTGGCGAGTGCGTCAATAAAGTAGTTTGCGGTGCTACCAGTACCGATACCGATGATGCTATCTTCAACCACATATTCTAAAGCCGCTTTGGCGACTTGCTGTTTTTTTTCGTCAGGTGTCAAAATTTTATTCTCCTTTTTTCAGTTATCAGTATCTCTCGTTCCCACGCTCCGCGTGGGAACGAGAGAGAAATTTCTCTCGTCTTAAAACATGCCAAGTATATTATACCCGCAATCAACATAAGTGATTTCGCCCGTAATCGCGGAGGCTAAATCAGAGCAGAGAAAAGCGGCAGCATTGCCAACTTCTTCAGTCGTCACATTGCGTCGTAAGGGGGTATTTTGTTCAAAAGTCTTTAGCATATTGCGAAAATTGGCAATGCCTGATGCCGCTAAAGTGCGTATTGGTCCCGCAGAAATGCCATTGACGCGAATCCCCTCTGGTCCCAAACTATAAGCAAGGTAGCGTACATTGGCTTCTAAGCTGGCTTTAGCGAGCCCCATCACATTGTAATTAGGCATTGCACGTACTGCTCCGAGATAGCTCATGCTCAACAAGGCCGCTTTGCGGCCTTGCA
>LUTY01000896.1 GCA_001640045.1 Candidatus Thiomargarita nelsonii
GAACTGTTTGAGGCGGCGAATAGTTTTCATTTAATCCCCAAATCTTCAAAAAGTTTATCAGTACTATCAAAACGAGCGCCTTCTCCGGCTTCGGCATCGTTCAACGCTTTGATTGTGGTTTCGTTAGGGATTTCTTTTGACTCAAACGGTAAACTTTGGTGTAATTGTACTTGCTGATAAAATAAATTGACTGCTTGGCTTGCCGATAAACCAAGCTGTTTAAAAACCATTTCAGCGTTCCGTTTGAGTATCGGATCAATTTGTATCGTCAAAATTTGTGTGTTAAGCATTGTGATTACCTTGTCTTTGACAATTACTCATTTAGATCGATATCTTTAACTCGATGTTCAAGTTTTTAATTAATTATTTGATTTGTTTGTCATTTCGACCAGCGGTCTAAGAGGTCCAAAAACGCTAAACCAGATTTCTCCCGCTGGTCGAAATGACAGGCTTTTGAGTAAAAACCAAATGCTTGAAATTTCAATCAAAACCTAAAACTTGAACATCGAGTTTAATCGATTATGAACACCTCAAATCATACGCCACCCGTCAAATTTTGCAACCCCCTTAGACGTGAATATTTTGTTCTCGTTCCCAAACAGAATCGAGGCGCCGCAAAGAGTGCTTGGTAGGTGCTTGGGAGCCAAAAAACCTTTAGGTTGCCGGACGCTCCGCGTCCGGCAAAAATTGGCTGTCGTTGTTGTAGTTTAGTTTATTGGAGGCCATTCAGCGGCGGCAACTGATTAATTTAAGGCTCTACGCTCCATACCGATCTTCCGGTCACGGTACAATGAC
Source organism: Candidatus Thiomargarita nelsonii (assembly GCA_001640045.1). Classification (GTDB taxonomy): domain Bacteria; phylum Pseudomonadota; class Gammaproteobacteria; order Beggiatoales; family Beggiatoaceae; genus Thiomargarita; species Thiomargarita nelsonii_A. The sequence goes on from LUTY01000896.1 coordinate 796, forward strand.
GCCATTTTTAGGGATAACTGCCGATTTATACCTTATAAAAAATCAGGAAATACCCTCAAAAAAAATCGAGCTGGGGGGAAATCCCCCCAGACCCCCCTAAAGCGTCCAAAGGGTCAAAGCCTCAAATGACCTATTGTCCGCCTCGCACCGGCCACACGTAGTAGCCGATAGTCTTGCTGCTGACGTACACGCGGCCGAAGCTGAGGCCCACGACCCATGCGAAGCTCGTGGCGTTCGCGTACGCGGTAGACGACCAGTACCATACCCATG
>LUTY01000897.1 GCA_001640045.1 Candidatus Thiomargarita nelsonii
AGCTTTAGCCGAGTTACAAATCGCCATTGATATCGATCAAGATCGATATGCTTTGCGTGTCCCTTTGCCCCCTTTACTAAACAACATCACATTCTGTTCTCCATCAGTGATATCGACACCAATTAATTGATCATTGTCATTTAAACCGATGGCAATAATACCGTTAGAACGGGGACGCGAAAAATCGATCAGTGGCGTTTTTTTCACGGTGCCCTTAGCGGTTGCCATGAAAACGAATTTATTCTTAGTAAATTCACGTACTGGTAATATCGTATTAATCCGCTCCTTTTCTTCTAGCGGCAACAAGTTGATAATTGGTTTCCCCCGTGAAATACGGCTAGCGAGAGGTAATTGGTGTACTTTCAACCAATAAACTTGACCAAAACTGCTAAAGCATAAAATCATGTCGTGCGTGTTGGCAATAAAGAGTTTGTCGATAAAATCTTCCTCTTTCATTTGCGTCGCAGACTTACCCTTGCCGCCGCGCTTTTGGGCGGAATAACTGGTCACTGGTTGTGTTTTAACATAACCAGCATGGGACAAGGTGACGACCATATCTTCTTCAGTGATTAAATCTTCTATGCTGAGATTGATGCCCTCTGAGAGGATTTCAGTCCGCCGCTCATCGCCATATTCATCACGCACCGCCAACAATTCGGCACGTATTACTTGCATCAAGCGATCTGTACTATTCAGAATCTCTAAGAATTCATTAATGCGGACTAACAAATTTTGGAATTCTTCCAGGATTTTATCCTGCTCTAAGCCCGTCAAACGGTGCAAACGCAATTCTAAAATGGCTTGTAGTTGTGCCGCTGACAAGCGATAGTTTTTTTCATCAGTTAAACCAAAGTCAGGGGAAAGTCCGTCTGGGCGAGAGACTTCTGCGTTCTCCAACATGTTTGTTACTATACCCGCTTTCCAGACTTGGGCTGATAAATTCTGCCGCGCCTCTTGAGGATTTTTAGCCGCCTTAATAACGAGAATCATTGCATCAATATTGCTTAAAGCGACAGCCAAGCCTTCTAAAATATGCGCCCTTTCTCTCGCCTTACGCAATTCAAA
>LUTY01000898.1 GCA_001640045.1 Candidatus Thiomargarita nelsonii
ACTCGTTGCAGCCAAGGTAGAGCGAGTGTTTGTTTTGGGTGAGATTCAATCAAAGCCGCCACCAAAGTCGAAGTATCAAATAAGAATTTTTTCATAACCCCACCCGTTGTAAAAGTTCTTCAGTCCGACGTTCACGTTCTTGCCGAACAATATCAGTCAGATCACACAATGGTTCGACTCTAGCCACCAATATACCCCCTTTATCAACGAGTGTAGATGGCTCCGCATTTTGGCTGAAAGACATTTCTACCGGTGGCATAACGGGTTGAACCGTCAAGATGACGGTTAAGTCGGTATTATAGTTATCCAGAAAAATCCGTTGGGCCAAACTGCCCGAGGTTTGCCAAACCTCTGAGGTTTTTGGCCAAAATATTTATCTGGAATACTATAGTAAAAGTCGGTATTAGTAAAATCGGGAGGTACTTTCAATTGTAAAATACCATCTGAACCCACATGAGAATGTAATGTAATACTTTGCATAGTATTAATCCTTTTATCAGTTATCAAAATTTTGGCGTTTGCGTTTTGCGGAGCAAAACGATTTGGGAACGATAAATTAAAGCCTCGCCGCTTTCATGTCTAGCTTGTCTATAATTTTACCGTCCTTGATGTCTAAGTGTAAGACACAACCACTGATTCGTTCATCATCATGCCAGCCAACATTGACTAGCATATAGTGGTTATGTTTATAAAATTCACTCAAGGTGATGACACCATCTTGGTTTATATCTACTTTCTCATCAAAAGCGTTGCTGATCGCTTTGGCAAAAATGCTATTACCCATCCCATCCCATTCGTATGTATTTTGCCAAGAACGCGCTGCCGAAAAGACTAATATACCTGTGTCACGTTTGGCAATCAGATCGGCGACAAGCGATTGGTTATCAATAGTTGTGCCCGCTATGCCAACGTCACCTGCGCGACAGGCATCTAAAAGCACTAAGGTTCTGGCTTTTATCTTACCTAACCATTTGGCGAGTTTTTTCCATGAAAGCCCTCCCTTATTTGTCACGAAAAAAGGATGTCCATTTGGGGCGCGTCTACCATGTCCTGATTCATCTCTC
>LUTY01000899.1 GCA_001640045.1 Candidatus Thiomargarita nelsonii
CGAAAAGCACCTGCCACGGTAATATTTTTTTTCTTAGAATAAGCTAACTCGATGTTTCATTCGCCCAAAAATCTCGCCATGGCTTTAATTGCAGAAGCAGCGGAATTAGTTGAACACTTTCAATGGCTCACTGAAGAACAAAGCCAGTTATTATCTCCCGAAAAAAAACAAGCTGTTAGTCATGAATTAGCCGATGTATTGATTTATCTTATTCGTATTGCCGATAAACTCGATATTGATCTAATTGCCGCTGCCCAAAGCAAAATCGAAATCAATGAAACTCGTTATCCTGTGGAGCGGGTAAAAGGTGATGCTCGCCGCGCTGATGAATATTAGACTTGTTCCTTTTTAAACGGTAAAACCTACGGGGTTTTGGATACCCTGTAGGTTTGGGACAAATCTTAGATCGCAATTTTGTTGTGAAATTTAGCCATTCTGCTTTGCTAAAGTAAAGATATAATTTAATGCACCAAATAATTCCAATAAATCATCTATAACAAAACTATCAATATTTTTATTAAATAATTTCTCGGTTAGTTTTCCAAACTCCCAATATTTTCCGTCTGTAACTATCCCGTAAACTGATAATTTATTATCATTATTGAGTTTTTGTGCCGCGACTAGCTCTGCTAAACACTGAGCCCAACCTTGATCAAAGTCATTTTTTTTTGCTTCTGCAACTATAAGTAAGGGGAATTCTAAAACCGTTTTTCCAAGCGCCGATCTTTTTGAAACTATGTAGTCTGGCGTACCATTTAAGTTCTCATCATAACGTATTGGTTTTTGAACCCACAAAGAAAAATTTGATGAAACTTTCTTATAAGCTTCTCTGAGCACGGGGAGTATGATAAGTTCACATCTTGCGGCTTCCGATGAGAAAGCATCCAAAGTTCTAATGTTAAACTCAATTTCATTCAGAAATTGCTTAGAGACATCTTCTTCTTTAACTTTCTGAATAAAATTGGCTTCATCATATTTAATTTGATATTCTGTTTGTACTTGAGAGATAGTTTTAAAATCACTAAAAGACATATTTCAGGTTCTCCTCGCCCAAGATAAATCTT
>LUTY01000900.1 GCA_001640045.1 Candidatus Thiomargarita nelsonii
GTACTAACAGAAATTGAGGAAAATACTGGGATCGCGGTGATGTCGCTGCCGATGTTGGAAAGCTATCACATTGACCTTGGTTTTGATTTAAACTTGAATAATCAATAGTTGACGTATGAACAAAGCACACAATTCCAATCAACGCTTAATAGAGGCTATCCAAGGCGGACTGCCACTGGTGTCACGCCCTTATGCCGCGATAGGAGAACGCATTGGCATGAGCGAAGCTGAGGTCATCACTAGATTATCTCATCTCCGTGGTGTGATCAAACGTTTAGGCGTTGTCGTGTGCCACCGCAAATTGGGCTACCGTGCTAATGCAATGGTTGTGTGGGATGTTCCTGATGATCAAGTAGCTTATGTGGGTCAGCAGCTAGGGCAATTTAATTGCGTGACGCTTTGTTACCGTCGTGCCCGACATTTACCCGATTGGCCCTATAATTTATTTTGCATGATTCACGGCAAAGACAGAAATAGGGTGTTGGATAAGTTGGATAGATTGGTTGAACAGTGTCATTTAAGCCACATTCACCACGAAGTCTTATTCAGCCGCCGCTGTTTTAAACAACGTGGCGCGATCTATTCACCTCGTCAACCGATTAGAGAAGATTTTAAAGAAGCGATAGCAGTTTGATGTTCAATGCCATTAAGTTAAGACTATACTTAGCACGGGCACAATTTGCACTTTTGTCATTTCGACGCTAGGAGAAATCTGTCTCCTCGAACGTTGTTACACCAATAAGATTTCTCCTCGTACTCAATGACAGAAAGGTTTAATTTATTACCTTGTTCAGTATAAATTATTGATTTTGAATTGTTGTTTCGGCAATGAAGCGGAGCGGATTTCCGACCAACGGGAACTTAACTAATAATGGCATTGAGTTTGATGTTAGAAGGAAATTCTACGCGGTGAAATCAAGGCAATATTTTTTTTACTCGGAGGAATAATGAAGTCACTTAATTGGTATAAAATAATTTCTGTTTCTTATGTATTGGTTTTAACAGCCAATGTTTGGGCAGCAGAACACTTAAGTCAGGATGATGGCGCCACACTCTACAAGC
>LUTY01000901.1 GCA_001640045.1 Candidatus Thiomargarita nelsonii
GTACGCACATAATCCGTAATCGTTTGTCGCCATTGTGCCGCAATCGGGCGAAAGCGTAGCGCGTAGAGCTCCTCAGAACGAGTCAATTCTCGTAACAAACCATCTAAGCGTTCTTCCACCGCATATATGACAAGACGTTGATTATAATTGCTTTCTTGTGCTAATGCGGCCTTTACATCACGACTGATACGACTAAAACTGCGGAGTAAGGCTGCCACAGAACTGTTCAATTCTCCTGCCGCTAAATGATGGTGTGCTAGGCTGATCGTTTTGACATCAGCACAAGCTTCTAATCGTCTGGCATCTAATTCAATTTGAGCTTCTTTCGCCGCCCAGCTTTGGGAAGTCGTGCTTAAATATTCTATCGCAGCCCTTCCTTCAGCAGGATTACGCTCTGCCACCATGACTAAATAACTTTCTAAGCCAAACAAGGGTAAATATTGATGTTCATCCCAAAAGGCGGTATGCCTGTACAACAAACTACTGCCACCCCGTTTTTCATCGGCGCGAAAAAGTAAGAGATTCCAGGCGGCTTGGAAAGGATAAAACAGCAAAGGGCGCAGCCAAACAAAACCCAATCCTAATAAAAATACTAAGAGCGTTAAGGGTAAGATAAAAGTCAAAGCATAAGATTCTACAATCACTGCAAAAACAATATATGCGCCCGCACTACCCAAAATGCCTGCGATAATGCCTGTCCAAGGATTAGCAATCCGTTTAGCTAACACGTAAGGAAAGCCTAATAACAACATATAAAGCATCGCATTTTCAATGCCACCCTGTATGCCGATGAGCAAGGGTTTGAGAGGCATCAATCCGTTAAATTCATGGTTGAGCCATGTGAATAAGGCAATAAATAGGCTAGCAACCATCCCTAACAATAAACCTTGTCCCCAACGCCAAGTCTGCCATATCCAGATAAATGCCAGAGAAAACCCAAACACGCCAACAATCAAGCCATCATAAGCCAAAACATAGAGTCTCCCTGACTGCAGACTCGCAGCACTGATGATTAATATGCTCACCAGTTGGCTGATAAAAAACACTGTTAAAGCACTCACG
>LUTY01000902.1 GCA_001640045.1 Candidatus Thiomargarita nelsonii
CCAAAGGAGTCTCTGGGTTGAGCATGTTGACAAACTCAATATTGTCATCATCAAAATCGCCTTTGAACCGAAACCAGAGAAAAAAATCGGCAGAGTAAATAAACTTCCGAAAATTAATTTCGCTAATTTCGTTGAAATCGATACCCGCATAAACCACACGAGCACGACTCATAAATTTGCCATTGGAGTGAATAATTTGATTATTCAGCATTTTTGACAACAGTTCGTCTATGTTTTGTACGCTACTCAACTGTTGAAATTGATATGCCGCCACAATGGCTCGACCGTTTTTATAAATGCCTATTGGTATAGATTTAATCATATCGCCATTTTCATCAAAATACAGGTCACCAGTTACCCCTTCAACGGCATCCACTAGCCGAGATAATTGCCACAAGTTATCTTTCACTTGTTGACGTTTTTTCTCAAGAGTAGCCATTTCTTCAGGCTCTAGCCTTTTAATGGCATCAAGAATAACCTTTGCAGCATCATAATACAAAGCAGAGGTTGTCATGGGCTCTTCTTGATACTTTTGGGAAAATACACGCCAGAAATTTCTTGCCTGTTCATTAGCAAGTTCAAACAAGAATGCGGTAGTGGTATAAGTGCCATCACTGTAATAGCCTGGTTGAGTGCGCTCTTGCGGGTAATTTCCTAATTTTTTGACAAAATTACTACTTGAAAGTGCATCACCCCCAACGAATTGGATATGTGGTCCAACTCCTTGGCGTCGGCGTACCTTGCACGTAAAATTATGGTAAAAATCTTTTACACCTATTTTAATACGCCACTGTCCCCTAACAAGTGGCAAACTTACTTGGACCAATTACCCCAAAATATTCAACAAACCATCAGCCGAAAAAGGAGATGGCAAGATCAACACGCCTCACTGTTTGGCAAATTACTCTTGCAACACGCACTATGCCATACTGGCTATCCAAAGGATAGTCTTAATCTGCTTCAATATGACAAATATCAGAGACCCTTTATTGACAATAGCATTGATTTTAATATTTCACACACTCATCAGTATGTCATCTGTGCCATTTCCCGTCGAGGGC
>LUTY01000903.1 GCA_001640045.1 Candidatus Thiomargarita nelsonii
AAAACGAAAAAAAAATAGAGGTTTTACCTGATCTCGAATCATTTGAACTAGACGATGCCATTGATTGGCTTCGTCAAAATGAAAATTTAATTTCGGAGGCATTAAAACCCGATTTTATAGACATCCAAACCTATATCTATGATGACAAAATTGCATCTCTAAAAAACAGTATTGACCTCCTATCTCCCGATGAAATTCTAGCTTGGATTAAACACCACCAAACATTTATAAATCCAGCTCAAGAGTACCGCTTAAATGAACTAAAATCATTGATCGAAGATCAGCTACCCTCTTTTCATTTCTCTAAAAAATTAGAGGCACTTAGTACGGAAACTCAAGTGGTGGAGCAGTTTCAGCGAGAAATTGCCACTGCTAATATCGATAAATTATTGGGATTTATAAAATGGTATGAAAAACATCAGCCATTTTCGGAAGAGTCGCCAAAAATAGTAGAAAATTTAAAAAAGCAAAGTGAATATCTGATCTTAAAAAAAATTCAAGCAGAACTAGAACAAGAAAAAGAAAAATTACTGGCCGAAAAACCACACTTAGAGAAATACTTGCTTGATTCATTTATTTTAGGAAAAGGAAATAGTGGGATAATAATAGAGAATAAAAAGTTAAATCAAGTGATAAAAATTTTTAATCGAGAAAACTCAAGGGCCATAAAAGAAGAAGTGGAAAACCATGAGGCGTTTATAAACTATGTCTTAAATGGGTATGATAATCACCAAGTGCCTCAATGGTTAAAAATTCCCAGTATATTATGCGATCCTCGTCAAATGCCAGATCAAATATATAGCATTGAAAAAATAGATGGCGTAACTCTCAAGAGATTAGCTTTTCTCAAAGTCAGCACTCTAAAAGTCAGGCTCGGCCCTTTTTCTGAAGAAAAAATCCATAAATTATCAGAAATAGCCTTTGAGAAACTTTTAGAAAAAAGAGGTATTTCATTTATGGCGGTGGGATGTTGGTGAATAAAAAATTCAAGGCGGTTTTTACAGGTGGACCTTCTAATACGCTGCTCACGCCTAAAGATTTGGATGTTCCTTTGGATTTT
>LUTY01000915.1 GCA_001640045.1 Candidatus Thiomargarita nelsonii
CGCGATATGCTTATATCATTAAGAGGTTATGATCTGCTTGATGAGCTTCGCATATATAATCGTGTTTTATCAGAATCTGAAATCCAACAACTTTACCAAATGAACAATCAACCATCTGACAATTGCTGGGCAATTTACGAAAACGGCAGTCTCCACATACCCTGTGTCAAAGTCATGGGTCCATTTGGTGACGAATTGCATTATGAAGCCGATATGCAATATGAGCCATTATCTGAGCCAATGAGTTTTCAGCTAACTGGGGCAAAACCAAAATAAGAGCCTAACAAAAGGCACTCATCCCATTTTCAAGCCTCTCGGCAAAAACTGAGGGGTTTTATAAAAACCGACTAATATAGCAGTAGGAGGCACCCGGAACGAAGCTTTTATTTTTTTATTTTATTTCAATCTCACCAATTTACAGTACTAATTTTTTTAAAAGGCTCAATTTATGGAAATTGCACACACTTATCGTACTTATTTAGATAAGCTGACGGTAGAAATCAAAAAACCAGAAGCTGAAATTATCACCATGGCTTTATATGTCGGACTACAACAATTGTGGCGAGAAACGACACTCAAACGCTATTTACATAATGAAATTTCCAGAAGCGAAGCCATTGAAACAGTTGGCATTGATTGGGTGGAACTAGCAGAACGCCAATCTGAAGCCATGCAAGAGGACTTAGAATGGGCACTGAAAGATTAAGCGTTATATCGGATGCAGGTCCCCTGATACACCTTGTCGAAATAGATTCTCGGAACGATCTATCCATGTTTGAAAATCTGCATATCCCTGAAGCAGTGTGGTCTGAAACCGTCGGACTGGGACGTATTCAATCGGAAGAGATTGTCAATTTGGGAAACATCCAAAGACATACCCTACCTCAGTCAGAAAGCTCGCAATTCATAGCTAACCATAATTTAAAGGAAATTCACGACGGGGAACGTGAATGCCTTTATCTCTGCCGACAAATCGAAGTAGCAACCTTACTAACAGATGATTTGGCAGTACGAAAAGCAGCTAAGTCTTTAAACTTAATACCCGTTGGTTCATTAGGCATTATCGCAAAAGCATATCATCAAGGACTTATTTCAGTAGACGCTGCGGAAAAACATCTTCTTAACCTTTATGATGAAAGTACTCTTTTTGTAACTAAAGCGATTGTGGAATTAGCGATTAAACAGTTACACCAAGATGCTCAAAATGTAGAATCTAGTAGTAGATAATCAGCTTTAGCGAGTGTAGGGTCAATGCTATACGATTCTATTATACCACTTATTGAACCCTTTACCGGACTGACTTTATTGCCCGGAAATGAGATTGATACTAAGATTTTTGAGCACACCTTTAGCGGTGCTGAGCCGATTGGATCGTATGAAATTGGTGGTAGGCTCCTGCATCCATTCAGTGGCGACATAATTAGCACAGACATTGAAATTTTAACGTTTAGTCAGTAAATCATTGTAGGAAAAGTAGAAATTTGCTACACCCTTCATAAAAAAAGCCCCAACAGCATAGGGGCTTTGGGGGTGGCGAAACTCTAACTCAATATTTTATGATTTTTAACCCATCGTGGTTATAGAATAATGCATGTAATAACACGCGCCCGCCTTATCGAATTTGCCAAAAAGTATCCTGATACAAAAACGGCATTAGATACATGGTATCGGAAAATGAAACGAACCAATTATGACAGTTTTAATGAATTACGTTTAATGTTTCCGAGTGCAGATCAAGTAGGAAAATGTACGGTATTTAATATTGGGGGCAATAAGGTTCGACTGATTGCTGTTATTCATTATAACCGACATAAAATCTATATAAGGCATGTACTGACACATACTGAATATGATCTAGATAAATGGAAAGTAGCTTGTTAAAATGAGTCAATTACTTGAAAATACTATAAATTATTGGCCAATCGTTGCACAAGTGCTTTCGGTTCCACAAACGAAAGCAGATTACCAGCGAACCGTGACTTTGCTAGATGAATTAGTAGATCTTGTCGGGGATGATGAAAGTCACAGCCTGACAAGTCTCATGGATACACTTAGCCTATTAGTGGAATCTTACGAAAATGAACATTATCCAATAACGGATGTATCGGCTAAAGAGGTTTTGCAATCGATCATGCAAGAACATGGTTTACAAGAAAGTGATTTTCCTGAAATAGGAGATCAACAGAAGGTGTTGGGTATTTTAAACGGTGAACAACAATTGAATACCCAACAAATTCGTGCCTTGAGTGAACGTTTTCATGTCTCACAGATGGTTTTCTCATAGCTCGTTATAAAATCCTTGTGGTTTTTTGTTATTATCAAGTGACTCAATTTTTCCTTGTGCCTTTGGTGTTTGCAACCCCGTCCGTAGCATTTATCAAAATATCGAATTTTTTTATCAAACTTGGGTGGCGCTTTAAAACGAGACAAATGACGATTCGTGTAGGCAGTGAATATAGGGATTATACTCACATTTATTATATGCGTGTTTTTCCTATTGAGTTATCTGTCTATCCATACGATGAAATTCGAGTGACGCAACGTAGTAGCACTGATGGTAAACCCATTGTGCGCCTTAAGCCGTCTGCTTTGGAGAGACTTATTGCAGAGCAACATAGCCGAGAATGGGAATTATATTTGGCGACGGGTGAAATATCGGGGCTTGAGCTGTTTAAAGTGGAGGGGTGATAAGCTCGATCAATGCAGGGCTCACACGATAGCCTTCAATTGACAGAGAATGATAAGCATCTGTGATATAAACATCCTCAACACGTTGGAGATACGCTTCAATATTTTTCGGCAATCCGGGGGCTTCTGGAAAACGCTCAATAATCACCCCCCGCATTTCATGCCACATCAAGCGAATGCGATTAACGTAAGGGGATTGTTCCCGTGTGGACAAAAGTATTGGAGCTTGCGTATCAAAAGGGTCATTTTCACGGACATTATATCCAGCAGCACGCATGGTATTTAGAATATCGTCAGCAATACGCTTACGGCCAATATTGCGAAAAGCACCGGCTAATCGTCCTGCGATGGTGCTGTGTCCACCTTCTAATAATTGTTCTAGCACTTCGGAGGCATCACTTATTTTTGATAGTGCAGCACGTATATCATTAGGATTTTGCTTGAAATATCTGGATGAGCAAGTAATTAAGGCTGCTGGTAATGAGAACAGGCGCAGCCCGCTTTTCTGTTCCTTGTCTTTTGGTATCGTTGCGCGGATATTGAGTAATGATGTGCCGTGTGGTAATTTGGTGATATTGTTGCGTGCCTTAGTGGCTCGGACTAATAGCTGCTTTGGTACGGTCCAGTTCTCCGCATGTAGTGATAGAGATTGCTCTGGTGATAGACACCAGTCATTGCCTTTTAGATGCTGGAGGTAGGCAGCACAACTCTTCTGTCATTCTGTCTCGCAACGATTCTGCGTTCTATTATAAAAACAAGCCACTTGCTT
>LUTY01000905.1 GCA_001640045.1 Candidatus Thiomargarita nelsonii
ATCACCTCCCCAAACAGGCGGGGAGAAAGCAAAGACCGTCTCCACAGCAGGATTCGTGGGCGACAGTGCAAGGTCTTAAAGCCTCAAAAGGGCTGCTTTGGATGCTTCAGGGCGTTTTGATAGTCCCATCGCGACGGAAATCAAGCCGTTTGAACAATTTTATCCAGCAGAGGATTACCATCAGGATTACCATAAAAAGAATCCCCTTCGCTACAAATTCTACCGCCACAATTCAGGGCGGGATGAATTTTTGGAAAAAACTTGGGGGGACGATCTCTCAAAAACCTCCTACGAAAAGCCATCGGATGAGGTTTTACGGCGGCAACTCACCGAACTGCAATATGATGTGACACAGGATGAGGGGACTGAGAAGCCGTTTAAAAACGAATACTGGGATAATAAACGGGAAGGTATCTATGTGGATATTGTCACCGGAGAGCCACTGTTTTCGTCTTTGGATAAATATGATTCAGGGACAGGTTGGCCGAGTTTTAGCAAACCTTTGAATGAGGATCATATTGTCGTGCGTAAAGATTTTAAGCTCTTTAGCCCGCGCATTGAGGTGCGTAGCAAATATGGTGATTCTCATTTAGGCCATGTATTTCCAGATGGTCCACCCTCCACAGGACTGCGTTACTGCCTCAATTCCGCCTCATTGCGATTTATTCCAAAGGAAAAGTTAGCTGAGGCGGGGTACGAGGAGTTTGTTAGCTTGTTTGAAAAATAGGGAATCCAGGAGTCCAAGATTTATCTTGGACTCCAAAATGCCATCAAATTTGTGACTAAGTACTTAATCATGCAATTGTTCAACCTTTCTGGTTTGAAGGTTTTATTCGTTGTTTTTATGACTGCAAAAGTTCCCAAGGGGCAGTATCGCGCCGCAGTGGTATAAGGCGGAGATGTAGTGCGGCTATCCCCATAGTGATTAAAATACCTACAGGCCAAACTAATAGATAGAGCCAATCGAAGGGGAGTAGGTCAAGTGTTCCAATAATATCTAAGTTATCCCGGTGCGCTTCGACAACTTCAGC
>LUTY01000906.1 GCA_001640045.1 Candidatus Thiomargarita nelsonii
TTTCTCTCCTTTACATATTGTGGCACAGGAAGGACATGTTGGAATAGCAATCTTATTGATTAAAAATGGTGTTAATATTAATGCAAAAGCTGCGATGAATATGACTCCATTGCATGTGGCAACATGGATGGGTGTAGGAAAAATGGTTAAATTTTTAATTGAAAATGGTGCGGATATTTATGCTAAAGCTGATAACGTTGGAAATCGAACTCCTTTTGATGATGCTTTGAAGCTTGGAGATGGCTATATAATATACCTGTTTAAAACCTATTCTCAAGTTCAACTCGCCCCGCTTTCGGCTAAGCAACAAGAACAGCGTCAATTAGCAGAAACTTATAACAGCCAAGTTGAACAATATTATCAACAAGGACAATTTAAACAAGCATTGCCGTTGGCTGAAAAAAGCTTTAAAATCAGAACTAAAGTGCTAGGCGAAAAACATGCTGACACACTCCTAATTATGAATAATTTAGCGGAAATTTATCGGAACTTAGGCCGCTTTTCTGATGCCTTACCTTTGTTTGAAAAAAGCCATCGTATCCACAAGGAACTATTAGGAGAAAAGCACCAAAACAGTCTCATAACTATGAATAATTTGGCGTTGATTTACGAAAACTTAGGGCGCTTTTCTGATGCCTTGCATTTATTTGATAAATGTTATCGTTTTCGATTCGATGTATTAGGAGAAAAGCACCAAGATACCCTTAGGAGTTTGAATAATTTGGCTTCAATTTACCAAGATTTAGGCCGTTTATCTGAGGCTTTGCCTTTGTTTGAAAAAGGCTATCCTCTTTATAAAGAAGTATTAGGGGAAAAGCACCCCGATACTCTCTGGAGCCTAAATAATTTAGCTACCATTTACCAAAACTTAGGCCACCTATCTGATGCCCTGCCTTTGTCTGAAAAAGCTTATCGTCTTCGTAAAGAGGTATTAGGGGAAAAGCACTCAGATACGCTCACAAGCCTGAATAATTTGGCGTTAATTTACCAAGATTTAGGCCGTTTATCTGAGGCTTTGCCTTTGTTTGAAAAAGACTATCGTCTTTCCAAAGAAGTGT
>LUTY01000907.1 GCA_001640045.1 Candidatus Thiomargarita nelsonii
TGACTGGATATTTGCCCATATAAAATGGTTGAACTGTGACAGAATGGGGCGGTTTTAGCCTGTCATAGTCAGTTGAGCCCATCGTAAATGTTCCGCCCACTATAGATACCATTTCTAACAAGACTCCCTTGCCTAAATCTTCTGTTTGGTAACGGGCTTGTTTTTTGTCGCGCTGCGTGATTTCGGTTTCTAGCATGGTTTGACTCCTCGTCCAAGATAAATCTTGGACTCCTTTTTGGTGATTTCTATAAATGTTAAAATATATCTTTTTTGTTCACCCTTAAAGGAGCCACTGATGTCTCTACGCCGTTTACCCGTTTATCTATTATTAGACTGTTCTTCATCTATGAGGGGGCAACCCATTGAACAAGTGAAACAAGGGCTGAGGGCTTTATTAGATGATTTAAGCTCTGAGCCGATGGCTATCGAAACGGTTTATTTGTCCGTTATTACATTTCATAATACCGCTCAACAAGTGATTCCATTAATGGAATTGATGGAATTTAAAGCGCCACAGATTCAAGCCAGTGGTGCGACAGCATTAGGGGCAGCTTTGCGCTTATTAATGGACTGTTTAGAAAAAGAAGTCCGCAAAAATACTGAAGAGCAAAAAGGGGATTGGAAGCCATTAGTCTTTTTGATGACGGATGGTATGTCCACAGATGCTTGGGAAAATGCTGCCGATGAGCTGAAAAAACAAAATATTGCTAATTTAATTGCTTTTGCGGCGGGTTCTAACGCGCTTGTTGCTAATTTAAAACGTATGACTGATACTGTTTTAAAATCTGAGGAATTATCTCCGGGTGCGCTGAAAGCGTTTTTCCAATGGATGAGTCAATCTATTTTGCGTACTGGTAGAAGTGTGCAAGTAAGTGAAATGCCGGTTGATTTGCCCCCGCCGCCTCCACAAATTCAAATTGTGCCGTGAGTGAAAAAAATAATTCCCCTTGCCAGTCATGGACTTGGAAACCAAGCCAAGAGATGGATTCTGATTATGCCATGCAAAGCGAAACCTTAAATAATGGTTTTAAGATGATTGCTGCACGGGTGCGTGGCA
>LUTY01000908.1 GCA_001640045.1 Candidatus Thiomargarita nelsonii
CGTTTTCCGCCTAAACGATGGCTTTTAAAAGGGCCTACACATATGAATTACTTGAAAGCTCTTTTTACTGTTTTTCCAGATGCTTGTGTGATTCAAATTCATCGTGATCCTTTGAAAGTGATACCTTCAATTTCTAATTTGACCGTTAAATTCAAAACGTGGTTATACAACAACGTCGAGGTTAAAGAAACGAGTCAAACCATGCTGGCTGGACTGGAAAAAATGCTTCATACTGCTTTACAAGTGCGTGATAGTGTAGGGGAAAGGCATTTTTTGGATGTGGATTATCAAGAGTTGGTTAGGAATCCAATCGGAACTGTGCGTAATATTTATGACCATTTTGGGTATCCTTTTGAGAAAGTGTTTGAGGAAAAAATACGTCACTATTTGGCTGAAAATCAGCAGCATAAGCATGGCGTTCCTCGCTATTCGTTGGAGCAGTTTGGTTTGGATGCCGATGAAATAAAACATCGCTTTCAGTGGTATTGTGAGCGTTTTGGGATTGAACCGGAAAAGTGATGAGCAAGCCGTTTTCCTTTTTGGACACGATGCTTATTAGCGGCTTGTATTTAGCAAATTTACTCAGGAGTCAATGCTATTTGTTAGTACAACTAATTTAGAAATAAACGAATTAAAAACGACAATTAACAAGTCATTCAATTACTTCGTTACTTCGTTTCGTTTATTTCCTAATTAGTTGTACTCTAGTATCGTGAAATGGTAGATTTCTCCTGGCACGTTTTTTTTCGGTGCACGCCTTGCATTCCTTCCGAAATTATTAAGGAACAAGTCTACTATAATTAGGCTTTTTGTTCCGCCATATTGACTAATATTCCAATAATTTTCTTAATGTCGCTTATGTAATAAGACTGACTGTCTATGTAAGCGGATTCTTTAATGAGTTTGATAAATTTCCATTCGTCACCGGTTGTAACGGCACCATAGATACATGGCAACTTATTATTCTCTTTTTCATTATAGATTCCAGCAGCATACATTTCCGCTATACACTGACCTATACCGGAAATAATATTTTCATTTTTAGCCTCAACAATT
>LUTY01000909.1 GCA_001640045.1 Candidatus Thiomargarita nelsonii
AAAGACAATAAAACCTCTTTCAAGAGAGTCCCATTTTCTTCAGCTAAGCAGTCTGTTCAAGAACCAGAATTTGAAGGGGAGCTATTTAATCAGGGCACAGATGAGAAAAAAGCTTCATTAGTTTTGAAAAAAGGGGACCAAGAAATTGATGGAGTCGATCAATGGTATAATGGCAACATTGATTCAAAAATGACTATGCAACGACAAAGTCCTGCGGTTAAAGGAAATGTGAAGGAAAATTGGTGTTTGTCGGGTAAGCTCTATTCTGAAGCTAAAAACAAGAATTACGGCACGCCTGGCAAACACAATTCTTGTGCTGTACAAAATTAGTAATGAGCAATAACCACAACAATTGCTTTAAACTTCTGTTTGAACTTGAACCTTGGGAAGACCAAAAAACCGTTCTAACAGCACAAACCCTATACGAACACCAAGCCCAACAACTCATTTTAGCCCGTCTTTACGGCGCAATTGGGGAAAATTATGAGACTTGAGTTATTTATGACAAGCTCTGAGGGAATTGTGTATTGGCAAACCCCCGGACTCAAGGAACTTCAAAGGCTGATAGATGCCGTTGATATGCCAGTTCGATATTGTTTTGAACTCAGAGATAACCAAGGCGCATTTGCGACTTTCAACCATATCATCAATAACGAGCACTATGTATCCGTCGTCTGCGGAGTGCTTGGAAAAACTGAGGGCAGAAGAACAGACACGCCATATAGATTTCATGCCCTGTTGCCGTGGACGATATATAAAGAGCTGGGTGCCGATGCGTTTGCCTTAGCGCGTTGGGCATTTAGTAAAGAAGTGCTTAGTCGAAGATATGGGATAAGCCATTATGGGAAAAAGGGCGAACTCTTTTCGCCTCAAGTTTCCCATATTCCAGACAATGGTTTACCGCCTAAGTTCAAGGCGAATCGATTGCCTAATGTGACATTTATGGAAGAACATCTGGCTGAACAACAGCAATTGGGTCTGTTTATCGGAGCCTTGATTGCGGGTGTCGCCCCACCCCTGCGTTTTCGGGACAAAGGACATGCCAGCCAATGGTCT
>LUTY01000910.1 GCA_001640045.1 Candidatus Thiomargarita nelsonii
CCCCTCTATCATCAACAATCAAAGGATTAATATCCAATTCCATGATTTCCGGCAATTCACTGACCATTGCAGAAACTTTGAGCAAAGTATCAATTAAAGCTTTGCGATTTGCCGCTGGCAATTGTCTGAAAGCCCCCAGATATTTGGCTGCTTTAGTTTTAGCAATCATTTGCTCAACCATATACTCATTTAATGGCGGAAGAGCAACCGCTTTATCCTGTAAAATTTCAACCATTGTACCACCAAGCCCAAAACTGATGGCAGGACCAAAAACAGGATCTCTGATGACACCGATCATCAATTCCCGACCATTATAGGAACAGTACATCGGCTCGACAGTCATCACCACTTCCTCAATATCTGGGTGCTTTTTTTTCAAGAACATTTCCATTTCCTGGAAATGATTCGCCACCTCATGGGCACTATTAATATTTAACCTAACACCGCCGATATCAGATTTATGGCTAAATTCAGACATGTTGATTTTTAACACAACTGGAAAGCCCAGCGTTTCAGCAGCCACAATGGCTTCTTTAGAATTTGAAACCTTAATTGTCTGAGTAACCGGAATATGAAAAGCCGCTAGAATCGCTTTAGACTCTTGTGTAGTCAGTACCTGATGGCCTTCAGCCAAAACCCGCTCGACAATCAACCTAGCACCATCGACATCCGGTTGCGCCAATTCTTCACTGGGAGAAGGAATTTGCTTAACTAATTTCTGATTTTGATGATATTTCGCCAAAAATGAAAAAGCATCAACGCCCACTTCCGGCGTATTAAAATGCGCCACTCGACTACCAGCAAATAAATCCCGTCCATTCTGTACACGATTGCCACCCGTCCAAGAAGCTAGCACAGGTTTTTGGCTAGCACCTTCAATCAAAAATTGAGCGACTTCAGTCGGATTAGTCATCGCTTGCGGCGTTAAAATGGTCAACACACCATCTATATTCTCGTCATTTAAACAAATTTCCAATGCTTTTTTATAACGCTCCGGTGTCGCGTCACCTAGAATATCAACCGGATTACCATGTGACCAATGCGAAGGTAAAATCT
>LUTY01000911.1 GCA_001640045.1 Candidatus Thiomargarita nelsonii
CCAGGTTAAAACCAAACCTGGCAGGTCAAAGGCACAAGCAGACATGACTTTGGTTTTGACCTGGCAGGTTTTGTTTTTAACCTGCCAGGTCTTGTTTTGACTTTGACTTTTGGCTCGATGTGATTAATCCGACAGGCTCCTAGCCATGAACAGAAAATTCTTTCTCATTGAGCAAAAAAAGGCTCACATCTAACTATTCTCCTGTTTTTTGAGGTTTTTTTTGGCTCGATTAACAAATTAATCAAATTCTATTGTGCATAAATTTTCTCTTAGCACATTGATGTTATTTTCTGTCTGCCTTAATAATAAATAAATAAATATAATAAATTCAAAACTATATAAAAATAAAATGCCCTGTACGCATAATTGGCACGTTTATCGCATAACCTGAGTTAGTATTAAATCAAATTCATTTTTTAGCGCGGTGCTTTTAGCGGGGCACAAAAGGATAAAAAAGGATTGATTGAGGCTGCCGATGGGGGCACTTTATTTTTAGATGAAATTGGCGATATGCCTATCAATTTGCAAGCTAAACTCTTGCGGGTTTTACAAGATCAAAAAGTGCGCCCCTTGGGCGCCTTGGAGAGCCACAAAATCGATCTGCGTATTGTAACGGCAACTCATTGTGATCTAGAAACTCTAATTAAAGAGGGACAATTTCGTGAAGATTTGTATTATCGTCTGAATGTTTTTCCTATCGAATTGCCGCCGCTGCGGGCACGTCAAGAAGATTTACCCGCCCTATTGCAACACTTTTTAGAGGAATATGCTGAGCGTTATAATAAAACTTTACAGGGATTTTCTCCAGCGGCATTCGATATGTTAGTGCATTATGACTATCCGGGCAATATTCGAGAATTGAAAAATCTTGTTGAACGTGCGGTGTTACTCAGTGAGTCTGGTGGCAGCATCCAGCCGGCACATTTAGACAAAAAATTGATGGCAACACAAGCTCAGTTAAAAGATGTTATCCCAACACAAGCTAAGTTAAAAGAAATAATTCAAATCTATGAAAAGCAGATTATTGAACAATATCTTCAAACTCATCATTGGAAT
>LUTY01000912.1 GCA_001640045.1 Candidatus Thiomargarita nelsonii
GCTGACGAAGGAAGCACGAGAATTTGCTGATCTTTTAGGTGATGTCCTCTCAGCAGCAACTCGCCCTCTGTCTCAACTATCCTATTTTTTACCAATCGACAAGTCGGATGCCCTTGTTGATCCCAATGAATACGATGGGTTGTCTTAGATTGGACAATATCCAAATGTAAATTGGCACGAGTCAGATCCCGATATAAACTAAACCAATGATTACTAGGCTTTGAACCGGGCGCAAATTCACCCAGCAAATTAAAAGAATAATCTTGGCTAGGCGGCTTTGGATTTGGGATAACTTTGCCATCACACAAAACAGCTATATCGACATCTGACGTTTCAAAGGGTGACACCACAATGTTACCATCCTGAGCCGAAAGTGCCACGGCATTATCATTAGCCAAAGGCAAATTATCCTTATAACTCCGTAGATTGAAACTATCCGCAAATAAATGGGCAAAATGGTGTCCCGCTTGGCTTTCAAATTTGAATGTGCCAATGTCTACTCTTTCAGATTTCTTAAACTCAAGTTTTTTAACAGCGGGATGGTAAGTCACCAGTGGAGGTTTAGCCTGTTCGGGTATCAGCTCAATCTCAAACTCAATTGTCTTAGTAGCAAGACGTTTATTATCTCGCCACAAATCCACCGAGATTTGAAAATCTTTCCCATCACCACCAAAAGTCACGGTGCGCGAGCCCTTGTAGGAAAGTACCCCTTTTGCTAAAATATCCATTTTCTAAAATGAGGATTAAAGTCATGAAACATCATTTATTGATTTATCCATCGGTTTTCTTGTTAGCCTGTTTATGCTACACAAGCAACGCTTATGCAGACGATCCCAAAATATATGACAAAATGCCGACCAAAGAACAATTGCTTGCCGATTTAAAGCCACCTACTGTGCGTCTTCATGGCAAGAAGCCACATCTCATCTCATGCCGTGCTCAGAATTTCAAAGCAAAAACGGTGGGCATAGCCATTCGCTTTAAAGTCAATTCATCTGAGCTGACGAAGGAAGCACGAGAATTTGCTGATCTTTTAGGTGATGTCCTCTCAGCAG
>LUTY01000913.1 GCA_001640045.1 Candidatus Thiomargarita nelsonii
CCGATGGGCGGTCCGGTCGGCGACATCCACTCGGCGTTGTCATCTATCCGACACGTGTTGCCTGAACACGATGTGCAAACTCATTTGGACGAGTGGGTACCTCGTGCGCAGCAAGCGCTCGCGGCTGAGCAAAAACGGTTTTGTCTGGAGAACGAGGATGAAGCGGGTGGGTAAACATAACTGATCGCTGCCATGCCTATTGCGGCATTGCTGATATTAAAATGACGCTTATCCAATTGTGGATTTTTGCTTTGAGTCGCTTTTTCGTCCCCTAGCACCGGCGAGGTTTTATTTGTGTGATGCTTGCTCAAGAGTTTGATGCCGATATAGGTACCTAACATCACTCCAAGATTTAGGAATAGCATGGTATTTACCTTTTAAGTTTAGAGAATAAAAAAGGCTTAAATCGTGTCGGTGGTAAATATATATATTTACGCGATGTGCAACTTTTCCCTCCCTAGTGCAGGAGGGCGGAAGTTTTCAGACCACCAGCCTTGAAATAAATTTCAAGGCTAAAAGCTCAAGTCACCTAAAGGTGACTTGAGCTTTTAGCCTTGGGATTTATCCATCAATCTCCTCATATATGCGGGGTTTTGGTAACCCCGCTATCATAAAAGCTAATTTTCAGGCTCTATCCCTAAACCTATCACCTTCTTCTCTGTTCCACACAACGACATGAGTCACTCGTGTCATTGCAAACCATTTTCCGACAAGAGTTATCAGAAGGCGGATAGTAGATAATGCGACCTTCTCTGAAACAAATCCGGTCACCTGAATGCCAATAATTATTCTGACATCCCCTCCTGCAATCACGTCCATAGCAATAGGGGCTCTCACGATAAGGTTCTTCCTGCCATTGATCGCAGTTGCCATGAGAATAGGAATAGATATCATCACAACGGTCCCATCCATCATCAGAAATTGGTGGTGGTGGCGGGGGCAAGGGACGATGATCATAACGATGCTGATCACGACTGTTCTGGTCCCATCCATCATCAGAAATTGGTGGTGGCGAGGGGCGATGATGATGACGATCAGGCTCATGACGATGCTGA
>LUTY01000914.1 GCA_001640045.1 Candidatus Thiomargarita nelsonii
ATCCGAAATACAGTCGGAGCCCGGCGTTGAAGTATGTGGTATTTTAGACTCAGCGGGTTTTGATTCAATTCCGCTGCAAGACACCAAGCCAAAATACCTTAAAATTTATGCTTCATTACTTAGCATTAGGTTGTGGGGCTTGAACTCGTAGGTTGGACAGACTCACTCCATCTATTTAAGTAGATAAGGTGCTATAAAACCTTTATACTCTTCTCTAATTTTTTTTGGTAAATCCTTCCACCCTGTGATCCTACCACGACATTTCTCTGAGCCACACCTACAATTAGGAAAAAAATTGACGGTATAGTTTCTCATAGCATAATCAAAGGTTATTTCCTCATTAACAGAAATATCATGTATCGCTACAAAATCATGTCCTCCCGTTTCATTTACATGAATACCACAATTAGGATTGCAAGAATGATTAACCTTTGGAATCAAACCTTCATGACGTACAAAAGTATTTTTGCCGATTTGTGAAGCATGGGAATCGTTTTTCGGCAATATTTCTTTAATAATGCCTCGCATTACAATTTCTCTGGCCTTAAATGCTTTGGTTGCAAAAATGCCTTCTCCCTTTCTAAGACTTTTTCTTAAGTCATAATTATTGTCCATATATAAACCTTGTTTAAAACACAAGTTCATACTATGGGTTCTTGTTAGACCTTTTTCAAGTGCATAACACAATTTTTCGTTTATAAGCTACCTTGTTTTTAATTGATTCCACTCGACGCTCTGCGTCATATTTTTTATGAGCAGCTATTCAGTTTATGACGACATTGAACATAAAGGTGCTTTAACAAAACCAGATCATTATGGACGGGGGCATTCAATTCATGTTTTGTCACCAGATTTTCCATTTGTTGTTGTACCATCTGCAAACCTTGTTTGAGTTCTTGCGGTGGCAGTCCATCAATGGTTGCATGAAGTTTCATAATCGGTTGTCGTAGGGGTTGATAAGCAACATGTTGTTTTAAGCTATGATCAAATAATTGGCGTATCCAAGATACTTTGTCGGTTTGATAAACTTGATTTTCCGTTTTTTGAAAAAAGTC
>LUTY01001017.1 GCA_001640045.1 Candidatus Thiomargarita nelsonii
ATTTATCATTTGGATTTAAAACCAGCCAATATTTTGTTAAAACGGACAGATAGCGACATCGAGGTCAAAATAATTGATTTTGGCTTATCTCAAGTGGCACCTTCTTTGGTGGTTGAGAGTGGGCAAAAGAAAAGTGGTTTGTCGGGATTTGGACAAGCGATATTTGGCACTTTAGATTATGCGCCGCCGGAGCAACGCGGTTATATACAATATGGCAAACCGAATGCTCAAAGCGACATGTTTGCGTTTGGGAAAACCATGTATCGTTTGCTGACGGGAGAAATACCAATCGAAGTTGAAAAAGAAGAATTAGAACATGCGCCCGATTGGTTTGAATTATTATCGAATTGTGTTCGAGCTAATCCAAAAAAACGACCCTCATCGGCGCGACAACTTATCAAGCGTTTAAAAGTCATTGAGGAAGCTCAGAAGATTAGACAGGATGAAAAGGCTTGGCAAGCGGCGTGTGAACAAAATACTAAGTCTGCTTATCAAGCGTATTTAGACGGTGAGACGCTCAAAAAATCTGCTGAGGATGCTAAACAACGGTTACAAGCCATAGAACAGGAGGAATTGGCTAAACGTCGTCAAGCGGAAGAAGAACGGAAAAAAAGAGAAGACGAAAATGCTTGGCTAAAGGCATGTCAACAAAACACTAAATCTGCTTATCAAGCGTATTTAGACGGTGAGACGCTCAAAAAGTCTGCTGATGACGCTAAACAGCGGTTACAAGCCATAGAACAGGAGGAATTGGCTAAACGTCGTCAAGCTGAAGAAGAACAGAAAAAAAGAGAAGACGAAAATGCTTGGCTAAAGGCATATCAACAAAACACCGAATCCGCTTACCAAGCGTATTTAAACGGCAATACTGTCAAAAAGTATGCTGAAAATGCCAAAGCGTGGCTACAAGCCATAGTAGAAAAGGAGGAACTGGCTAAAGTTCTGAGTCAACTGGAACAAAAATTGAAAAAAATAGAGGACGATACGGCTTGGCTAATGGCGTGTCAATATGATACCAAAACGGCTTATCAAGCTTATTTAAATGGCAATACTGTCAAAAAGTATGCTAAGGAAGCTAAACAGCGGTTACAAGCCATAGAACAGAAGGAAGACGAAAATGCTTGGCAAAAGGCGTGTCAACAAAATATCAAAGTAGCTTATCAAGCTTATTTAAATGGCAATACGCTCAAAAAATATGCTGACGAGGCAGAAAAACTGTTACAAGTCCTATCATCATACCGCTATACAGACAATGGCGATGGCACCGTCACAGACAATCGAACCGGACTGGTTTGGCTGAAAAATGCGAATTGTTTTGGTCGTCAGGATTGGGAAACGGCTAAGCAAAGCGTTGCCAAATTAGCGGATGGACAATGTGGACTTAGTGATGGTTCAAAAGCGGGTGATTGGCGTTTGCCTACTAAAGATGAGTTGAAAGCGATGGTGGATGATAAATATACAA
The DNA here is from genome assembly GCA_001640045.1 of Candidatus Thiomargarita nelsonii. GTDB lineage: Bacteria > Pseudomonadota > Gammaproteobacteria > Beggiatoales > Beggiatoaceae > Thiomargarita > Thiomargarita nelsonii_A. The sequence goes on from LUTY01001017.1 coordinate 1,463, forward strand.
GCCCTGCACTCTCCAACGCTGCGGGAACAGGTCAGTGGAAGGAAGGTGATGCGTTTCAGGGCGTGATGTCGAGTTACTACTGGTCTTCTACCTCGAAAGACACGTCCGGCGCGTGGGGCGTGCTCCTCAACGACGGCAGCGTGGACGACGACGACAGGACGTACACGAGCTACGTGTGGGCCGTCCGAGGCGGACATTGATAATTCGGTGATTTGACCCTTTGGACGCTTTAGGGGGGTATGGGGGGATTTCCCCCCAGATTTTTTTTTTTCTATTTCCATGTTTTTTGTATGTTTTTTAGTCAAGATAAGCAGCCCGCCCGCAGTGGTGAGTACAGCTAATGGTCAACAACGACGATTAACACCCGCAACACCGCAAGATCATTAGTGCTATTACTCTTAGATCGATGTTTTTTTTTATTTAGTACAACTAATTGAGAAATAAACGAAACTTCGTTACCGAAGTAATTAAAAACCGCCAAACGTAGGGGCAATCCCTTGTGGTTGCCCCGAACCATAAAGAATTGCCCCTACATTGCCTCGAAAGCCCTAGCTTATTTCAATTTATTTATATATACTTGTCCAGAAAAATTTTGTCCTAGTTTTAAACATCAGAGGTTTCCAAAACCTCTGATGTTTGGGCTAAAACTTATCTGGATGACTATAACTCTTTTAAAAAGTTTATTTCTAAATTAGTTGTACTAAGCAATAGCATTGACTCCTGAGTACTATTTTCACGCTCGACTTCGCCAAAACGGTTATGGTGACGCTGAGCCGTCAGCGAACCTAACTGCGTACCCATCAACAAGCCATTTTGCGCGTGATAAGCTAACTTTAAGAAACCCGCCTCAATGAGCAAACCAGTTGTTCGGAATGAACGGTCCTCACCATCATATCTAGATTTTTTCGTGACTGGCATAAACCTTTTTTGCTCCGTCAAAGCCGTCGCCATGATAACTCGCCCGCCCTTGCTTTCAATGTGAGGCTACCATTTCACGATACATTAGTACAACTAATTATGAAATAAACGAATTGATCGCGGCGCGGAAAAAAATCCTATTTTTTGAAAAAATAGGATTTTTATCGCGGTGCTTATTCTGCTTTCACACTTTGTTCACCTTCAAGCGCCTTTTTCTCCAGCCCTTCCATGACACCTATAGTCGCAAAACTCGATAACACATCAAGGTTAGTTTGTAGCTTGTTCGCCTGATCGCCCAAATTAACGATATTACGCGGCATAGTCACTTGAATACCCTTCAAATTAGGATAAATGATATTAGCAATATCTCTTTGAATTTCTGCTAGATAAATGTCTGGTACCAGAGCATTATACTTGGCTTCTAGGACATCAGCATTTGCAATCCCCTTTTCTCGTATCGCCTTCGCCTCAAATTGCGCCGCTTCAAACTCAGCCTTCTGAATCTCCATTTCCGCCTGTGCCATCATCAATTCTTTCTCTTTCTTCACTTTCTCAATATTCAGTTCAGCCTGAGCAATGGCTAACTCTTTTTCCTTATCAATCACAGCCAATGCCTTGATTTTTTCATAATCAATGATTTCTTTATTCTTCTGTTTTTCGGCAACCTCAACATCGCGTTGCTTGGCGATGACAGCCATTTCTTTCTCCTTTAAAGCATCCTGTCTTGCCTTGGTGCGGTCAATTTCTGCACGAAGTTGTACCGTTTTGGCAAGCTCTTTAGCCGTTTCTTGCTCCTGCACCGTTTTAATGCGCTCTGCGACTAAACGTTTTTTATCAGCCAACAGTTGATCTAGTTGCGTTTCCGGCACGGGCTCTCCTAAGGCAATGTAGACGACTTCAATCCCATAAGCATCAAGCGGGTTTTCCAAGCGCACCACTTTGCCATCTGAGCCAATGATAGGCACCGTTTTCCAAATCAAAGTTTTTGCTTTATGCAATTGCGTTGACTCTTCCTGATCCAAACCAATAGGTGCCAATGTCATTTCTTCGACTTCAACTTGCTTGCGTTCTGTTTTATAGATACCATTACGAAGTTGATCATCTAGTGCCGTTTTGAATTGGTTGAAGCCGCCTAGAAAAAACTCTGCACCAGTGTACTGCGTTGCTGTATTCACCACCACATCGCGGGCTGTTTTGATCAAAAGTGAATCAATCAGTTCTTGAAACTCTCTAAAATCACGATGGATCATTTTAATTTTTTCTTTATTACGCGGTAATTTATAGCGAAATGTGGTTGGAATTTTTGCCGTATAAGTGTCAGCAAAACGCAGAGTAATCGCGCCCTTTTGGCGTATCTGGAGTCCACCATAAGCGCTACCAAAATTAACAGTCCAGACTTGCGCGTAACGTGTCACACGAAAAGAAAAGGGTATTCTAAAATGAATACCCGGTTCGTCGTACACGTTAATTTTGCCCATTAGCATGTCTTGATAATGATAGATATAACCGGCTTCTGTTATAAAAACAGAATATTTAAGTAGGATAAAGGCTATAATTAAAAAAACGATGCCAAAGAATTTTTTTAATATGTTAAGAAGGTATTTAAGTATCATTTCAGTTGTTCTCATTAAAATTCGACGCAGAGCGTCGATGCAGGCATTCCCACGCAGAGCGTGGAGAAAAAACGGCATTTAACCTATCGGTTGAACCTCATTAGAACGCTTTCTAAACACCTTGGCAATAGGTAAATGTATATCCATTACCTCATCAACAACCTCGGTATCGCGCATATCAAAATTCCTAAAACCACCTTGTTTTGCATAAACACTTATCAGTTGAGCATCAGGAATCACCAACCAGCATGACTTGACACCTAAGTCAAAATAAGCGCGTATTTTGTCCTTCAATTCTTTAGGGCCTTGACTCGGAGAAAGGATTTCAATTGCCAATAAAGGCATCTCTGTCATTTTCACAATATCAAATTCTTGGAATCCAATTTCGTTTGAATACACACAAATATCAGGCTTAACCTCATCTTTAGCCTTTATGCCGTACTTGCTTAAATCATGCTGGCTAATATCTATGCTTAATTCACTTAAAACTGTGAACCTTTCATCATTGACAAGTAAGCTTGCTATCATAACTTGTGCAAGACTATGGTTTACTGATCCCATATCTGATTCCTCAAGAACTTCATCGTCGATTACTTCACCCATAATTTTACCTCTAATTTTTTCAGGGTTTAGGTAATTTTTAGTGATTGTACTCAGTACAGGACATTTTTTTTATTGTCATTTCGACCATAGGGAGAAATCTTGAAAGTATTGAGATTTCTCCCTATGGTCGAAATGACAATAAAATTAATGAATTAAATAAAGTTTCCGGTACTGAGGTGATTGTATTATACCATAAAATTCATGATTCAGTACTTATGGATTAGACTTGTCCCTAAATAATGATTTTATCACCACCGTTTTCTTACAGGCGTACCTTGCACGTCTTTTTTGGGGTACGCCTGTAAGAAAGAAAAATTAAGGGACAAGTCTATTCTGCTTTTACGCTTTGTTCACCTTCAAGGGCTTTTTTCTCCAGCCTTTCCATGACACCAATCGTAGCAAAACTCGATAACACATCAAGGTTAGTTTGTAACTTGTCCGCCTGAGCGCCCAAATTAACGATATTATGTGGCATCGTCACCTGAATGCCTCTCAAATTGGGATAAATGATATTAGCAATATCTCGTTGAATTTCGGCCATATAAATGTCTGGAATCCTAGCCTCATACTTAGCTTTGAGTACATCGGCTTCAGCAACCCCTTTTTCTCGAATCGCCTTAGCTTCAAATTGCGCCGCTTCAAAGTTAGCCTCCTGAATTTGCCGTTCTGCCTGCGCCATAGCTAACTCTTTAGACTTTTGAATCTCAGCCAATTTTTTGACCTTTTCATATTCAATGATTTCTTTATCGGCTTGCTTTTCGGCAACTTCCACATCACGTTGCTTGGCAATGACAGCCAATTCTTTTAGTTTTAAAGCCTCCTGCTTAGCCTTGGTGCGTTCAATTTCAGCGCGTAGTTGTGCGGTTTTGGCTTGCTCTTTAGCCGTCTCTTGTTCTTGCACCGCTTTAATACGATCCGCAACTAAACGTTTTTTATCAGCCAACAATCTTTCCAATTGTGCTTCAGGTACTGGACCACCTAAAGTAATTTGGGTGACTTCAATACCATAAATATCAAGCGGATTTTCCAAGCGCACCATTTTGCCATCAGGTGCCATGACAGGTACTGTTTTCCAGACCAAGGTTTTTGCCTTCTGCAATTGCGTTGAGTTTTCTTGCCCCAAACCGACAGGCGCTAAGCCCATTTGTTCGATTTCAACCTGTTTGCGTTCGGTTTTATAGATGCCATTGCGAAGTTGATCAGTCAGTGCCGCTTTAAATTGGTTTAAGCCACCTTGAAAAAATTCTTCCCCGGTGTACTGTGTTGCCGTATTGACAACCACATCACGAGAGGTTTTGGTCAACAGCGCATCAAGCAGATTGTCAAAACTCCTGAATTCTCTGTGAATCGTGGCAATCTTTTCCTTGTTAAGCGGTAATTTGTAGCGAAAAGTTGTCGGAATTTCTCCTGTATAGGTGTCGGCAAAACGGACGGTAATTGATCGCCTAGTTCGGCTCACCCGCTCACCATCAGTGCTACCAAAAGCAACCGTCATCACTTGTTTGTAAGGTGTGACACGCGAAAAAAAGGGCACTTGAAAATGAACACCCGGTTCTGTGTACACATCGATTGCACCAGTCAGTGTATTTTGGTAATGGTAGGTATAACCCGATTCTGTCTGAAAATAGGCTGCGTTTATAAACAAAAAGCTGACTAGAACGATAATGATAATGCCCGCAAACTTTTTGAGGGTGCTAAATAAGGTCGTTTTAATTGACGACATATGATGTTTCTCCTTTGGTTATGTGCAAGGTACGCCTTGCACTCCTGAT
>LUTY01000927.1 GCA_001640045.1 Candidatus Thiomargarita nelsonii
GCAACAAGCTATCATGTCTTAGAAATCGGTGAATTGTTAGCTTGGATTGCTGGCTTATTTGTGATGGTGGGCTATGTCGTGCATTTGTTATTAGATGAACTTTATAGCGTTGATTTAAGCAATGCCAAATTGAAAAAATCCTTTGGTAGTGCATTAAAAATTGCCAGCACCCATCATAAAATATCAACGGTTTTATTCGTGTTAGCAACTTTAGGCGTTTTTCTACTCACGCCAAGTACCGAGCAACTTGTTAAAATTTTGTCACATCACCATATATTTCCGTAAATAGGAGTCCAAGATAAGATTTCTCCTAACGTCGAAAGGACGTCCAAGATAAATCTTGGACTCCAAACAAAGTTTCTCGTTCCCACGCTCAGCGTGGGAATGCATGCCTCGACGCTCCGCGTCGAATTTTTATCTTACCAAGAGGAATCACTATGCCCCAAATTGTCATCATTGGCTCAGGCTTCGGCGGATTGACAGCGGTTAGAACGCTACGCAAACAAGGTTGTCGTGATCCCATTACATTAATTTCACCACGCCCCGTACTGTTTTATTATGCCAGTTTAATATGGGTGCCAGCGGGATTACGCAGTGAAGAAGATTTAACCGTGCCACTAGACAAATTCTTCAAACGTCATAATGTGAAATATCATCAAGGCACTGTGACAGGCTTAAATGACCGACAAGTGCAAACCGACAATGGCACACTCGCTTTTGACAGTTTGATTATCGCCTCGGGTGGACGCTTTATCAAAAAACTGCCCGGCATAGAACACATTTATACGCCTTGTGAAGGCTATGCACCAACAAAAGCTTACAGTGATCGTCTTGCCGCCCTTGAAGGTGGCACATTGGCTTTTGGCTTTGCCAGCAATCCGAAAGAACCGGTTGCCATGCGTGGTGGCCCTATTTTTGAATTTCTGTTCGGTATCGACACTTTATTACGGAAGCAAAAACGCCGTGATAAATTTGAATTAGTTTTTTTTAGTCCCGCTGCTGAACCCGGAAAACGTTTAGGCGGGAAGGCTGTCAAAGCCTTGTTGGGAGAAATGGAAAAATATAACATTCGTACCCATTTAGGCCATAAAATGAAAGGCTTTAGTGCGGACGCGGTGCATACTGAAGGAGGCGATATAGCGAGTGATTTGACCTTATTTATGCCAGGTATGACCGGACCCGCTTGGGCGGCAAACAGTGGTTTGCCCCTTTCAGAAGGCGGCTTTTTCCAAGCCGATGCCTATTGTCGCGTCCCTGGATTTAAGGGCATTTATGCGGTCGGCGATGGGGGTAGCCATCCTGGTCCACAATGGTTACCTAAACAAGCACACATGGCGGATTTACAAGCTGAGGCTGCGGCTAAAAATCTGCTGGCTGAGCAACAAGGGCAAGAAGCCCAACATCAATTCAAAACGGAATTGATTTGTATTATTGATACGCTCGATAAGGGCGTGTTGATCTATCGTAATTCAAAACGGGCGATGTTGATGCCTAAGTTGAGATTCTTTAATTGGGCTAAGCGCTTGTTTGAATGGCTATATTTGCGTCCTTATCGTTAATGTTTGGTAGGAGTCCAAGATTTATCTTGGACGTCCACCATCAAATCGCGCTGTGCCTGAACATTGGTGGGGTCGTGCGAGTTTTTGGCTAATTTCTAAAAGTTGCTGATAGGCTTGTTTCAACATCAAGGCTTGTTCAGCATTATGACGTTATAATCGCTCACTGGCTTGTAAAAACCGATAATCTTCATTATCTAAATTTTTACCTTCCGCCCAAGTCTGAGCATCCTGCAAGGCTTGCCCTTGTAATAAGCGTGAAGTATCTTATATCCAGTGGAATATAAACTTCTTGAGAATGAGTAATCACCAAACGGAGTTTTTGCCAAGTTTGTTGATTTCTGCCCTTTTCATGCCAAGCTCGTAGCATTCCAAAAAAATCACCCGCGACTTTTTCGTTCTTAAAGACGAGATCAACTTCATCCAAGCCTAAAACGATTCAAAATAGCGGGTACATTTCGGCTTACTCCCCAATATTTGGCTCTGCCAATACTCGTCCACTTTTTAAAAGTTAATAGACTTGTCCCTTAATAAGGGCTTATAACATATAAATTAATCAATCAACATAGCCGTGTTTTAATATTTAATTTTAGTATGATAATTATATAATTACATGAAATATAAAATATAATTATTTAGGTACCACTCTACTGAGTGTTCTTAAATCTTGGTTTAATAAGTATAAAGGATGTGCTATTATTTTTGAATTCTCTTTTACTCATTGTGTTTATCTAGCCTTGATTTTTGATGTTCGACATCATATACTATAATATATTTTATATAAATTGCATTAATATTAACTCAAACATTGTCGCTATTATATTAAGAAACCGGTCAAATAGACTATAGTAAACTGGATAATATATGCTCAATCATAGTGAATATTCATCAAAAAAAGAGCCTATTGCCATCATCGGCATCGGTTGCCGCTTTCCGGGAGGTGCCAATAACCCAGAAAGTTTCTGGAAATTATTGCAAAATGGCGTAGATGCCATCACCGAAGTGCCCGCAGATCGCTGGAATATTAAACGCTTTTACGATCCCAATCCAGAAAGACTGGGCAAAATCTATACCCGTTGGGGCGGATTTGTCGAGCATATTGACCAATTTGACCCCCAATTTTTCGGGATTTCTCCACGAGAAGCGGCTAACATGGATCCGCAACACAGAATGCTACTGGAGGTGGCTTGGGAAGCCTTAGAGGATGGAGGGCAAGTGCCTGAAAACTTGGCGGGTAGCAACACCGGTGTATTTATTGGCATATCACACCATGACTACAGTAATCTCCAAGGGAGTACAAGCCACACCCATTTAATTGATGCTTACACGGGAACAGGTAACGGTCTGAGCATTGCAGCCAACCGCATTTCCTACGTGTTTGACTTTAAGGGACCAAGTATTGCCGTAGATACGGCCTGCTCCTCATCGCTGGTTGCGCTTCATATCGCGTGTCGCAACATTTGGAATGGAGACTGTCGAGTTGCCCTAGCTGGCGGAGTCAATGCACTCATCAACCCAACAACCACCATAGGATTTTGTAGAGCTACTATGCTTTCTCCCAAGGGACGTTGTCGGAGCTTTGATGCACAAGCGGACGGATTTGTCAGAGCTGAGGGGGCGGGTATCATTATCTTGAAGCCCTTATCCCAAGCATTGACTGATGGAGATACCATTTATGCTGTCATCAAAAGTAGTGTTGTCAACCAAGATGGACATACCACTGGCATCACCGTTCCAAATGGTTTAGCTCAGGAAACCGCCGTTAGAGAAGCGCTTCAGCAGGCTGGCATATCACCGCAAGATATACAATATGTTGAAGCGCATGGCACTGGTACCGCCGTCGGTGATCCCATTGCTGATAGGCTTGTTTCAACATCAAGGCTTGTTC
>LUTY01000917.1 GCA_001640045.1 Candidatus Thiomargarita nelsonii
CTTTGCCGATACGATTGTTCAAAAAAGCCAGACGAGCCTCGTAGTCTTGTAGTTGTTGTTGCTCTGCGGTGGTGAGCCCACTTTGTTGGGCGGCGAGTTTGGCAGCTAAGGATTCTAGTAAGGTGCGGGCTTTGCTCATTTCGGCTAGGCGAAAAGCATCAAAGGGGCGATACTGATCAATATACAAACCAGAAAGCCAAAAGTAACTATGTACCCGCTGTTTAAACAAGGCTTGGCGGTTTTCTGCGGATAAGTCGCCACTTCGCAAAGTTTCTACGCCTTGAACGGATTTTTCAAAATATTTAATGGCTTTATTAATATTGCCTTGTCTTAGGTATGTATAAGCCAAATTAGTCAGGTTGATGAGCGTAGCGGGGTGTTTTTCTCCTAACACCTCTTTAAAAAGACGAGAGTTTTTTTCAAACAAAGGCAAGGCCTCGGAAAGGCGATCTAAGTCATTGTAAATGAATGCTAAATTATTCATGCTTCCGAGGGTATTGATGTGCTTTTCTCCTAACGCCTCTTTTGAAAGACGATAGCTTTTTTCATACAAAGGCAATGCTTCAGAAAAGCGGCCTAAGTCTTGGTAAATTAAAGCGAGATTATTCAAGCTAATGAGCGTTTGAGGGTGTTTTTCTCCTAACACCTCTTTTGAAAGACGATAGCTTTTTTCAGACAAAGGCAATGCTTCAGAAAAGCGGCCTAAATTTTGGTAAATTAAAGCGAGATTATTCAAGCTAATGAGCGTTCGAGGGTGCTTTTCTCCTAACACCTCTTTTGAAAGACGATAGCTTTTTTCATACAAATACAATGCTTCAGAAAAGCGGCCTAAGTCTTGGTAAATAAAAGCTAAAAGAGTCAGGTTGAGGACCGTTTGAGGGTGCTTGTCTGCTAACATTTCTTTTAAAAAACGATAGCCTTTATCAGCCAAAAGTAAGGCATCAGAAAAGCGGCCTTGGTAAGTATAGATACTTGCCAAATTAGTCAGACTTTTGAGCGTTAAAGGGTGCTTTTCTCCTAACACATCTTTAAAAAGACGATAGGCTTTTTCAGA
>LUTY01000918.1 GCA_001640045.1 Candidatus Thiomargarita nelsonii
AGGTCAAATTTCAAGTTGACTTTCCCCACGGGGGGGAAAAAGGCTTTGTCATTTTCCACTTTGTCGATCTTTAGATTTTCAATGCCAAGAAAATCCTTGACCAAGGCTTTAAATAATTCTACATTGCTAAAAGCCTTTTTGAAAATGACATCATAGCGTAGTGGTGCTACTTTCATTATATTTAAACTCCTGTATTTAGTACAACGATTTAGTACAACGGATTTGCGGAATAAACGGATTGTTCATCGAGGGTTATCCGTTTATTCCGCAAATCCGTTGTACTAGATTTATCCCTGCTAATAACTATTGGCTGTCGTTAAGAGATTTTTTTTAAGCCGAAAGCGCTTTAACTCTTTCCACAGATAAACCAGTCACGCTGGCTATCTCTTCCACAGACAAAGAGCCAAGGGCTAACAAGTTACGGGCGGCCTTTTCTAAGCCTTTTGCCTCACCTTTTGCATGCGCTATCTCCAGATCTTCCATTCGATTGTATTCTTCCTTCATTTGGGCTCGTTCATCAGGCGTGAGGTTATCTTCCTTGATTATCTCAAACATTTTCAATAGGTTGGGATTATCATAATGTTCCTTGTTAATGCTGCCTTTCATACTCGCGTCGATGGCGTTCATCCATTCTTGATGTTTGTCATCGGTGCCAGAATAATAGGTGGTAAATACAAATACCAATTTGTGTTCTTTTCCAAACAATTCCACTTCTTCACCGGTGTCGTGACCTTTCATCTTGAAGGATGACGTTAAAACCCCATTGCCTACAAGAGGTGTCATTCTATCAGTAAAAAAAACTAAAGTGACTACCGTTATGGGGAAACTGTAATTGTTCGAGCTTTTGATACTTTCCATCATCGCGCAGAGGTGATAATACAGAAAACGCTCATAGGTGTCTGAGCGGTGTGCATGTTGAACTTCTACGACAATTCGGTTGTCTTCATCTTCTGCGAAAAGGTCAAATTTCAAGTTGACTTTCCCCACGGGGGGGAAAAAGGCTTTGTCATTTTCCACTTTGTCGATCTTTAGATTTTCAATGCCAAGAAAATC
>LUTY01000919.1 GCA_001640045.1 Candidatus Thiomargarita nelsonii
ATCGTATGAGTCATACGATCTAAAGTTTCCACATTTTTTTCGGGTAATTTACGCAACGGATTTGGGGAATAAACGGATTTAAAAATCCTAATAATTAATATTAACGATATGAATTTATTATATTTTATCAGTTTATTCTGTTAATCCGTTGTACTCAGTGCGTAAGTCCTAAAATAATGAACACCAATGACCATTTATAACACTTCATCCTACACTCACGAAAGCCTACCAACAACAGGCATTTTATTAATCAACTTAGGCACACCCGATGCCCCAACAGCCGCTGCCTTACGCCGCTATTTGGGAGAATTTCTCGCTGATCCAAGAGTGACAGAAATGCCACGCTGGTTATGGTGGTTTATTTTACATGGCATCATTTTGCGTATTCGTCCACGCCGTTCGGCACTCAGTTATCAAAAAATTTGGACGGAAGACGGTTCGCCCTTATTAACTATTAGCCAAGCACAGTCACAAGCACTTCAAAAAGTGGTAGACGCGCATTTTGTCGGCCCTATGAGGGTTGCTTTAGGTATGCGCTACGGCAATCCTTCCATAGCTGCCGGCTTAGAACAACTACGCCAAGCGAATGCGCGACGAATTTTGATATTGCCCTTGTATCCACAATATTCAGCCGCCGCAACGGGCTCGAGTTTTGATGCTGTTACGGATGTGTTGAAACGCTGGCGTTGGCTGCCCGATGTACGTTTTATCTCGCATTACCATGATCAGCCAGCTTATATTCGTGCCTTAGCGGAGCAGATTAAAAATTATTGGAGCAAACAGGGGACACCCGATAAGTTATTGTTTTCATTTCATGGTATTCCCAAACGCTTTTTTCTCGCTGGTGATCCTTACCATTGTGAATGTCACAAAACGGCGCGATTGGTGGCGGCTCAACTTGATTTAAAAGAAGAAAAATGGCAAGTGGTGTTTCAATCACGATTTGGGCGGGAGGAATGGCTCAAACCTTATACCGATCATACCTTAACCGCGTTGGGCAAGGCTGGACTCAAACGAGTCGATATTATATGCCCTGGTTTCGCCGCAGATTGT
>LUTY01000920.1 GCA_001640045.1 Candidatus Thiomargarita nelsonii
CGGCGTGCTGTCAATCACAATATATTCATAGCTTTGCTCCAGTTTTGTTAAAATATCTTTAAAATGTTGTGAAGCCAGTAATTCTAATGGATTGGGGGGGAGAGCGGCTCCGCTCGGAATAAGGTCAATAGCAGCCTCTTCCATTGTGTGAATACAGTCAGACATCTCTTTGGTGCCAGTAATCAGTTCTGAAAGCCCTGGTGATTCCTGCGTCAATCCAAATGCCCTGCCCACAGTAGGATGACGCATATCCGCATCAATCAGCAAGACTTTGTTCATTTGCCCTAATGCAAACGCCTGGTTAATAGCAAAAGTCGTTTTGCCCTCATATGGCACTGAGGAAGTCACCAGCAGCACTTTATGAGGATTATCCACTTTAGAAAGCATAATGCCGGTACGGATAGTACGGATAGCTTCCGCAAACTGCGATTTGCCTTCGCGCAATAACAAGTGTGCCAGTTTAAATTTCTCCTTTTTGGACACTTTCACCTTGGGTAAGATACCTAACAATGGTAGCCCCAATTTTTGCTCCACATCTTCTCCCCCTTTCAAAGTATTATCCAAATAATCCAACAAAAACGCCAACATGACTGATAACACAAAACCCACCATCAAAGCCAAAGCAATGAGCAATTTTTTTCTAGGTTTGGTAGGATAAATAGGGACCACTGCCGGATCAACCACTCTCCCTACACTGGATTGTTGTGTTTGTGAGACATCCGTTTCTTTAAAACGGGCTAAAAACATATCATAAAGTTGCCGGTTGGTTTCCACATCCCGTTGTAAGACTCTGAGTTGATATTCTTTTTGGGTAATGTCTTGAACTTGCTTTTCTAGTTGTTTCATACGTTTTTGCAAGGCAGCAACATTGGCATTGGCGACTTGGTATTCCTTACTAAAACTGTCTATTACTTGGTTTATTTGCTTAATGGTATTATCCTGCGCCGCTTTCAGTTCAGCCTTCGCGGCTATCATGGTCGGATGTTGAGCACCATAACGTTTGCTTAATTCCGCCACTTTGCCTAATGCCCCTGCTTCAATTTCCTTAAAAT
>LUTY01000921.1 GCA_001640045.1 Candidatus Thiomargarita nelsonii
GCAACAAGGACGCTGGCGGAAAGCAAAGACACAATAGATGCCATACAAAAAATTTCTCTTCAATTTTAGGAGTCCAAAATTTATTTTGGACGAGTACACGTTGTAGTCTCGTTTTTGTTTTGACTTATCCTTTATTACAACTACAAGGATTACATTTAAGAATGGATAAGTCAAAAAAAAAAATAAAAGAAAAAGGTAAAAATCAATGGGAACATCGGTTTTGACTTATCCTTTATTAAATACAATCCGTGTAGTTATTGTTTTTGTTTTGACAAATTAACGTACATGACGCTAAAAGCTAGGATTTGCTGGGAAAAGTTTTAAAAGCGCGGGTTTTCAGACATGCGAGGAGACAAATACCTCGCAGTTGTAAATTTTACGCTTACTCCTCTTCTACTCGATGGAGTACCGCACCTTCTTGTGGCGTACTAAAGTCATCTGACTCTTTGCTGAAAAGTGTGATACTTAAAGTATCACTGGTTTGGCGCAAACCGATTAACTGATTTTCATGCCAGAAGAATTCACCTCTCCCATCCAAATTTCCACCAACTTGTTGATCTGTGATAAGACCATAAATATATGATGCGGAAAGCGAGGTGACGATCTCTCTTTGTCCAATGTCAGGATGTCCTGTCGGTTCTCCCGTCACAATCTGGGCGGAAAAACCCCTATCCCCTATCAAGCTGTAAAGACTGCGACTCTCAGAAAGCAGAGAAGGTTCTGACAGGGTGTAAAACCGACCCGCTTGATCCTTATATACGCCGGGAATCAAAAGCGCAGCACTAAGCGGTGGGGAAAGGGTGAGTGAAGAGGTTTTGTCGAAAACAAGCTCACCCTCTTTAAGAGAAAAGCGAAATACAACATCAAAAAAGGTGGTTTCCCCTGTTGTTGTATCAACAACAGGTACGCGGTTGATGTTTATATTTCTGCCGCTGCCAATGAGATGTGCAGACTCAAAATGTAGACTCAAATTCGTACCCGAAATTATTTCATTTCGCGCCATGAGCGATGCACCTCCCGGCGCGATGCTTAGTATCGCCGCTGGCGGAGA
>LUTY01000922.1 GCA_001640045.1 Candidatus Thiomargarita nelsonii
ATTATAATAAAGGATAAAACTCTGATGGATTATTTTGGTAATCCTAGTTATTGAAAAGGACGTTTTAGCTAAGATTTCCCTTTAAATAATCTTTCTGTATTGCCTGAATAATCCGTGGTTTTATCTCATATTGCTTGGCTAAATTTGACCATTGTGAGACGGCTTCTTTTACTTGTTCTATCATTGCACTTAAATCAGAAACATTGTATTTTTCGGCAAGTATTTTTAAATCTTTTAATTGTGGGTGTTTGCCTTCTCCATTAATGCTCATAGTATGTTCACCCGCAATACCTGTTGTCGGCATTAAATCATAAGCAGGTGCGAGTTGCCATTGTTTATTAAACATAAAAGAGAAATTTTTTACATGATCATCTCTATTATGAGCAATTATATTAAATAACATTCGTTTAAAAGCTTGTTTTATCGCAACTTGTTGTTCGGTTAAAATTTGGGTGACTTGCAAATAAGTATCATAGTCACAAGATGGAATCCGATGATCGGCATGAATTAATCCAGCTAAGGTATGAGTATGAATGCGCTGATTGCCTTCTCGATCAAAACGTTTTATAGCAAAATATCGTTGCTGCTTTTGGATGAGTCGTGTTTTTGGTAAAAAAATACCGGCTTGCTTCGCCATTAATGAATACACATATTCAATCGCGCCTGCATCTTCTAAATCTTGGTTTTGTGGAAATTTGACTAAGTAATGTTCATAATCGCTGGGTAAATCATCCAAACCACTGATAACATTGTTTTCTTTATTTAAACCGACAATGACTTTTGGTCTTGCACCACCTGATGAGCCGCCTAAAAGTTGTAATTCTGGAAAAATTTCCTCGTTTGTGCCAGTTAGAACTTGTTGAGCTTTTTCTGCTAATAAACTCAGTTGTAAGGCAGACAAATTGTCGCTTTGTTGAAATTTAGCGGGATGATAAGTTAGAGCGCCCATAGTACGTTCTCCCATATACGATAAGCGTTCTAATGGGGTAATGGTTTTGATACCTAATTTCCGAAAGGCTCTATCCATTAATAATAATCCCCAGCCGTCAGG
>LUTY01000923.1 GCA_001640045.1 Candidatus Thiomargarita nelsonii
TTCATTTCATCTCCCTAGATAGGTTTTCTATATGAACGCTAAAAATTTTACCTGCCTTACGGTTTAGCCCCTGAACATTTTTTCACCGATCCCAATGTCCCCCCTCTTTTTCAAAGAATTTTAGATCATATTAATAATCCAGACATTCCAACGATTTACGGTCCGACGGCTCAATATGCTTTTTTGGGGGGATATTTATTAAAGCCCGGTGACGTGTTGTCATTGCAATTGATATTTGTGCTTTTTGACATGTTACTGATTGGCTTATTGCTTTCTCTCGCGCCGGCTAGATCTGTCTTGCTCTACGCATGGAGTCCCTTAGTGATCAAAGAAATTGCTTTTACCGCCCATCCCGATGGGCTTGGTGTTTGCCTACTAATAGCCGCGCTGGTTTTTCAACAACGAGATCGTTTAAACAGTGCCGCAGTCTGTTTAGCCCTCAGCGTTGGAGCCAAAGTATTCGCTTTGCTATTAGTTCCTTTTATTCTGGCTCGTGCAAGCCTGCGTCACTGGCTCATTTTTCTGGCAGTCATACTATTATTATATATACCATTTTGGCTCCAAGGCAGTACGGACAGAGAAGCCCTCACTGTTTTTGCACAGGACTGGGAATTTAATGCGGCACTTTTTGGTGTACTGACGATTTGGCTATCGAGTTTGAGTGCGAAACTGGTTTTAGGTGTGGCTTTTTTGAGTTTTTTGGCTTGGTATTATCTTCGCTACCGACAAGGAACATCAATCCCTAGAGGCGACTGGATTTATGGCATATTTCTCTTCATCGCGCCAGCGATTAATGCTTGGTATTTCTTATGGCTGTTGCCTTTTGCGGTGATCTATCCGAGTTGGTGGGCATGGACGGCATCGGTTGCGGTATTACTTTCCTATATCACGGGCTTGAATTTGGGTGATTTTAATTTATTGCCCTATGATCATCCTGCCTGGGTGCGTCCGTTGGAGTTTGGCTTGATTGTTATGGCGTTTTGCTATGATATTTATCGCAATCGTTTGGTAATCCCGGCTGAGAGAGCGTAAATATACACCCTATTTAGTA
>LUTY01000924.1 GCA_001640045.1 Candidatus Thiomargarita nelsonii
TGCTTTGCTTGGCCGAAAAAAGAGGTTATCCTTTTGAATGGGTTCGAGTTGATCCAATAAGGCATAAATTTTTTCTAATTCTGCGGTGTCGCGGGCGCGGAAGTAACGCCCTCCGGTTTTTTCGGCAATTTGCTTGAGGGTTTTCTCATCTAAATCGACTGATGGATTAATATGTCGCGTCCCGAAAAAGTCACGGAGTACCATTTCATCTGCTCCGATGCCGATAGTGTAAATTTTTAAGCCTTCTTGAGCGGCTAATTCTGCTGCCTTTAAGGGTTCAATATTGCCGGCTGTATTTGCGCCATCAGTGAGTAATATCAAGATCCAACTTTCTTTATTTTCGTCCTTGTGTAAGAAGCGTTTTACGGCTAAACCAATGGCATCTCCAATCGCGGTTTGTTGACCCGCTAAGCCAATGGCGGATTCATTTAGGAGAGTACGCACGGTTTGACGGTCAAAAGTCAAGGGAACTTGTAAATATGCTTGTTCTCCAAAGAGTATCAGTCCTAATCTGTCACCGACACGGCGTTCAATGAATTGACCGGCTACCCATTTTGTAGCGGTGAGACGGTTAACGGTTCTGTCTTTAATCCGAAAGTCTTTATATTGCATACTGAGTGATAAGTCAACTGCCATCATTAAGTCTCGCCCATTGACGGGCAATTCAATCGGTTCATCCCACCATTGGGGACGGCTAGCTGCGATAACCAGCAATATCCAAGCGAGCGTTGCTAACCATAAAGGCCATCGTTTTATGGTCTTGTGCTGTATTTCTTGGTTAAGCGATTGAAAATCTTCGATGAAAGGAACACGCAAGGCGGCATTTTCAACGCTGGTCGTTGCTGGTAATAGGTATCTGACTATTAAGGGTAGTGGTAAGGTTAAAAATAACCAAGGCCATTCAAAATGAATCATTTTTTTAAGTTATCAGTTATCAGTTATCAGTTTTTTCGGGAAATCGAAATTTGGTTTCGGGAATGAGCGGAGCGATTTCCCGAAACCAAAGTGTCATTTTTTTTGAGCAATATTCGACAAAGCTTTAATAAAGCTT
>LUTY01000925.1 GCA_001640045.1 Candidatus Thiomargarita nelsonii
TATAGATCTAAAAAACGATATATCGCTGGGCTCGATCTCAATATATATATCATAAGAAATCATAAAGGACAATACCTTAAATATTCACTATCGCTTAGATTCAGGAGAATTTTCTCAAGCTTTTCTTTTAAATAATTTGTATCCCGTCAGTGACGAACAAAAAGCCAGAAAATTTGAGCGTATTATTCCCTATTTGGCTTGCCCAAATTGTTACGCTCAATTTGAGTTTGATAAACAACAGCTTTTTCAAAAGCCATTCAGTTGCACCGAGTGTGGAAGTTCTTATGAATATACCGGACAACATTTTAATTTTTTGACAGAAGAATTAAAAAGAAAATTTAAAATTGTAGATACCTCAAGTGTTTCTGCAAATGATTATGATGAAATAGTATTACATATTATAACACAATATCAAGATGGTTTAATTCTTGATTGTGGAGCAGGAAAAAGACATACCGACTATCCTAATGTGATCAACTTTGAAATTGTTCCTTATCCAAGTACAGATATTTTGGGTGTAGGTGAAAAACTGCCATTTAAAGATAACACTTTCGATGCCGTTTTTTTCTCTTGCCGTCTTAGAACATGTGAGCGATCCATTTAGCTGTGCTAAAGAAATATCGCGTGTTTTAAAAAAAGGCGGAACGCTTTATTGTGTGGTGCCGTTTTTACAACCAGTACATGGTTATCCAAATCACTTTTATAATATGACATCTCAAGGATTACATAACTTATTTGATAAGTACCTTGAAATCAAAGAGACGGATGTGCCACTCAGTGGTGTCCCTATATGGACACTCTCTTGGTTTCTTAAGAGTTGGACTAATGGGCTTGACGATAAAACACGTTCTGATTTTCTAAATATGCGTGTCAGTGATTTAATTGGAGACCCTATTGATTATTTAACCCAAGACTTTGTTCAAAATTTACCAAAAGAGACCAATTTTGAACTCGCTTGCACGACCATGATTCTGGCAAAGAAACCATAACAGTCTAGGTGCTCAATGCCATATCGTGCCGACAAGGCGACGGCGGGATTTAAAACCCAAT
>LUTY01000926.1 GCA_001640045.1 Candidatus Thiomargarita nelsonii
GGGGGGGGGGTTAGGGATTTTGTGTTTGCTCGGTGGTAGTGTTTTGCTTTGCAGGACGCGGAGCGTCCTAGCATGCATTCCCACGCGGAGCGTGGGAACGAGAAAAAACGAAACGAAGTAACGAAGTAATTTAAAAAAACGGTTTTTAATTCGTTTTTTTCTCAATTCGTTGTACTAATCAGATAGAGTATTTGACTGAGGGAGGACAGGTGCCGGTGTTGCACGCGCCTGGGGGGTTTAAGGATTTTGTGTTTGCTCGGTGGTAGTTTTTTGTTGCAGGACGCGGAGCGTCCTGACATGCGTTCCCACGCAGAGCGTGGGAACGAGAATAACGAGAATAAATTCGTTTATTTCCTAATTAGTTGTACTAAATGGACTTGTGTATAACGACGAGCGCAGAGCGTGGGAACGAAAGTTAACGAGAGTTATGCTGAAAACATTCCGCTTTGCTACTTTTAATGCTGCCTTGAATCGCAACCAAGGCAAGTTACTCATCACTGATCTCTCCACGTCTAATAATCAACAGGCTCAAAATGTGGCTGAAATTATTCAGCGCGTTAATCCTGATGTCTTAGTTCTTCAAGAATTTGATTATGATAAAGACGGCAGAGCCTTGCAATTATTTCAAGATAATTATCTCCGTATCTCTCAAAACGGAGCCCAAGCGATTTATTTTAAATATAGCTATGCCGTGCCCTCAAATACGGGTATTTTATCAGGCATGGATTTGGACAAAGATGGAAAAACCGATAGCCCTAGTGATGCCTTTGGTTTTGGCTTTCATCCGGGGCAATATGCTTTTGCCATTTTATCTAAATATCCCATTCAACTGGACAAGTGTCGCACTTTTCAGAAATTTTTATGGAAAGATATGCCTGGGGCGAAATTGCCTAAAAATCCAGTGACTGGGGAAGATTGGTTTTCAGCAGAAGCATTAGAAATTTTTAGGCTCTCATCAAAAAATCATGTTGATGTGCCGATAAAATTACCTACTGGTATCATTCATCTTCTTGTTGCCCATCCGACTCCACCTGTGTTTGATGGCGATGA
>LUTY01000938.1 GCA_001640045.1 Candidatus Thiomargarita nelsonii
GTGTTGAAGAAATTGCACGTATGTTAGGCGGCGTGAAAATGACTTCGCAAACTTTGGCACATGCACAGGAAATGTTGCAGCGGAGTGGCACAAATTAAATGCTTAAATCTGAACTCATCCTGCCCCGCCTCAAAAAACGTGGTAATCAAGTCATACCGCTCGCCTTGCCTCAAGATTATCACTATTTAAAGATTGCCAATGACTTAATACTCTTCGTCAAAGCACATATCGGACGTAGCCGAGGAGAATTGGAGGATGGACTCCGCGCTTATGAGGGTGAAAGTTTGGATTATCGCATCATTCGCGGATTAGCAAATGTCTTAGTGAGCCGCTGCGTTTTTGGGCATGATCCGCCCGTGAATCCAGTCGAATTACGGATGGCTCTGTTTAATCAAGGACCAGTTACCGTCAAAAGCGATTTGTTGACAGTGACGACACGGGAACAAGCTGTGGCGGAAACTGCCACTAAATTTGGCATCAGCCCTAAAGAGGTTGAACAAGCCTTGTTTGCCGATTTACTTGAGGAAAGGATTTTACTCAGTACGGGACAAATCATGACGCCTGTGGATTTGATTGCCCGTTATAATTTAGAAGTGGCGCGGGGCTTATTTTATTGGACGCGAGAGGTCGATATTATTGTTCGTGACGGTTATAAAGATTTATTTAAATATATCAAGCTCTTTAAATTGATGCACACGGTTTATGCAATCCCTGAACATGGATACAACGTTATCTTACATGGACCGATTTCACCGTTTGTGAATTCAACGATTCGATATGGTCTGCAATTTGCGAAATTTATACCCGCCCTGTTATTGTGCAAAAGTTGGCGCATGGATGCCGAAGTACATCTCCCCGAAACGAAAGCGCTGCATTATACTTTAGATGATCGTACTCCATTACGCAGCCATTTTAAGGCATCGAATCTATTTGATAGCCGGCTCGAAGCGGATTTTGCGTCAGAATTTGAGGAAAAATATGGCGGTGCAAAGCGAAAATGGGAATTAGCGCGAGAAGATGAACTGATTGTGGTGAGTGACACGGTGATGATTCCAGATTTTTCTTTGACGCATCGCAAAGATGGACGACGTGCGCTGATTGAAATCATTGGCTTTTGGCATCCCCAGTATTTGCAACGAAAATTGCGAAAAATTCGTGAAGCAGGGCGCCGTGATCTTATATTATTGGTTTATGAAAGTGCCAATGTTGCCCAAGGCGTATTTGAAGAAATTTCGGCGGGAGAAGTCCTCACTTTTAGGAAAAAACCGGTGCTGAAGGATGTGTTGGCGGCGGTGGAAAGGTGTGCTGTTTGATTTGTGCAAGGTACGCCTGGTTTGCAAATTCAATGCCATATCGTGCCCCCTAAAATGAACGTCACTGCGTTAAATAAATGTTGGACTGCTTAGGTAAAAAAAACCTGTCATTAATTGATGAGCGAGCTACTAAACATATTTTCCGTAACAAACAGGGACATATTGCAGATACGCCCATTAATAGGCAATTACTTGAAAACACGGCCTCAAATCCTATTAATTTTTTAGGCACGGATAAGTACGGAAACGAACGGTACGCAAAAATATTACCCAGTGGAAAACAAGTTTGGGCACAAGTGCGAAATGGTATGATACGCAATGGCGGTATCAATCAGACACCCCGCCAATTTAACAGTCAAAGCGGATTTTCATCACCCATTATGCCAGGACAATTATAAGGAGCAGAAAAATGAAAACACTCACCGTTCAAGAAGGCTTTGCGGCAATGCGCCAGGCAATGCCACATCATGGCGCTCAAAATGGGTAGTGATAGGGAGCAATATATCCGCCCACAAACCAGATGGAGTGATGGTAGAATCCATACAGACTACCAGTTCCATTTTCCGAATCGCTTGAATTTCCTTATTGATATTGGTTAACTGATTAAACCAGTCAGAGCCATGCCAGAAAATGCCCCGAATATTCGGAATTTGCCCATCAGTCGCGTCGCTGCGTGGCCACAAGCCGATTTCCTCGCGTTTGAGATTGGGATAATTCAGTACACAATGTGCCCAACGATCTGATTTGATGGATTGTTTCCAAATATTGGTAGACTTATCATAAGGATAAGCGATACCCTGAGCCTGCCAAGCTTTGCCAACACCTTCTGAACTGCCGCCCAGTACGCCGATATTGCCAGTCATCGCCTGTAATGCTGCTGCCATGCGGTTATATTGTTCACCATAAGCGTTGCGCCCAGGTGCCCAAGAAGCTTTGAGTGCAGCAGGTTTGGTGGTCGCGTACATATCCGCCAGTTTCTTAATGTCGGAAGCCTTTACTCCACAGATGGAGGCAGCCCATTCTGGCGTTTTCGGTTCATTATCATATTTACCTAAAATATAATCTTTGAAATTTTCCCTGTTTTTGGCCCAATCCGGCATGGTACCAGCATCCATACCTTGTACAAATTTGTCAATAAAGGCTTGATCTTGCAAATTATTGGTAAAAATATAATGAGCCATACCGGCCATCATGGCCGCATCCGTGTTGGGTTTAATCGGTATCCACCAAGCATCGTAAGCCGCTGCCGAATCAGTATATTGCGGATCGACCAAGACAAATTGACAGCCGCGCTGTTTGGCGAGGCGCATATAATAGAAAGTATTGCCACCGTGGAAAGTGTAAGCCGGATTCCAGCCCCACATAATAATGAGTTTGGAATGGGCAAAAGTGTCATCTTCGTTGCCGTCTTTAATGGTACCAAAGGTCATGCGAGAACTGAAAGTGGTGCCTTGATAAGAGGGAACTGACCAGGAACTGGTGCGGCAGCCAAATAGGCCCAAAAAACGGCCCTGCAATCCTTCAATCTGATCAGATTTGTGCAAAACTCCCCAAGAGGCACCCGCATAGCTTTGATCTAACAATGCAGTCGGGCCATATTCTTCTTTAAGACGCACCATTTCTTTTGCGACAAAATCCAGTGCTTCATCCCAAGAAATGCGTTTGAATTTACCTTCACCGCGCTTTCCTACCCGCTTCATCGGAAATAGTAAACGTTCTGCGGAATATAAGCGGGAGCGGTAAGATCGTCCACGCAAACAGGCACGTAATTGCGGCATTTCTTCAGTATCTGTGCCGTAAGCATCACCCTGATAGGTACCGTTATCAGTGGATAGGCGGACAATCACGTCACCTTTTTTATGCGCGACTAGCATGTGTCGGGAACCACAATTATGGGCACAACTGGTGACGACAGTGCTTAATTCATCATCTTTGAGATAGGGCTCATAAGCAAAGGCTTCAGCTTTGCGACTTTTGAGGCTGACCAGTCCGGCAGCACTAGCGATAGCACTGATTTTCAAAAAATCCCGCCGGTTCAGGTTTAGGCTGGATTCAAGCAGTTTTAACTTAGCGGAGATACCCATGCTTAAGTTTCCTTTTCAGTTATCAATTATTTATCGTTCCTTTGC
>LUTY01000928.1 GCA_001640045.1 Candidatus Thiomargarita nelsonii
GCAGGACGCGGAGCGTCCATGCAGGCATTCCTTTGCCTCGCGTGGGAACGAGAAAAACCGGTTTGTACGTGGGTTTTGATTTATCCTTATTTAAATCATGGTAATTGACCGATTTTATTTCTGAGGGAACTTTTGATGCCGTCAATGAAGAAACCGCGCCAACAATTCCTCACGAGAGGATTGTAGAAGCAAGCGTGATGACTCATCAGGGGACAATTGTAACAACGGTTCAATCACATGCGCTAATCTCTCATCAAGTCCGCCAAATCGGGACTTGAGCAAATTTTCCACAATGACACGCTGACCATCTAAACGGCCTTTTTCAATACCTCGTTTTTCAATACTGGTCACATATTCCACCTTTTTGGCCTCCTCATATTGTTCTACAAAATCATCAAATTGACGGGCGTATTTCTTGGGTAAGGTCATTACCCAATCCAGAAAGCGATACAATTCGAGTATCTCTTTCTTACTGTAGTTCGCCTCATATAGGGCTTTATAAAGCTGGATTTTCCAGTGACAACGTTGTCTTGAAGCATTATGAGTTTCTAAGCCCTTTAAATGAGTTCTAACGATTATGGAAAATGGATTATTTGACCGTTCTAATTCTTCCCATTTGGAACGATAATCCGACAACTTGATCACTGGAAACTTAAAAGATAACTCACAGCCAAAGTTCTCATAGTTATAGCTTTCGGGTTGCCACTTATCGTCATTGTCGCCTAAAATGGCTAAACTGACGATTCGGGGGCCATAACGATCATAGAGGCGATAATGATAAATGAATACCCGCTCTGAAAACGCTGATTCAAATTGCCCTTGTACTTCAATATGAATATAAAGCAGGGCTTGTTTGCCAGACTTGAGACAGGCTTTAACCAACTTGTCAACACGCCGTTCTTTAGTGATAGCCTCTCTGACTACCTTTTGAAGTTCTTTGTCCAAAAATTCATGGCCTCGTGACCAATCAATGTTCTTATGTATTTGTGGAAAAAAGAAAAGCATAAAACTCTCAAAAAAACATTCAAGCACATTTTTCCAAGGGCTATC
>LUTY01000929.1 GCA_001640045.1 Candidatus Thiomargarita nelsonii
TCATATAGCTGCTGGAATATCTGGAATAGCTGCTATCTGGGGTATCATTGGTATTTCTATACTCGCTGAGAAATTATTTCAACCAAAATCATGGTTATGGTGGTTATCAATTTTTGGATTAGCAGTGATAGCAGCCGTTGCGTTTATTCTATGGCATGGTTTTTGGCGTTGGATGGTGCCGGGGATAATATATTTAATATTAATCGCTTATATTTTTGGTTTGATTAAGCAATCGATAGAATACAGAATCTTGGCACTGATAGCTCTTGGCGTATTATTTTTAGTGCCACTAGGCAGCAGAGACAGCATTTACAACGCTATTTATGCAATGTGGATTGCATTACCAATAGCACTATTGTTTTTTATCCAACATACAACAATCACGATTAGACATTGGAAATGGTCATCAGAATCTTTTAATTATGCAAAAGTACTGATTCTAGCCACATTGCTTTTATCATCTGTTGCACAAGCAATGTCTTATACATATAGAGACAGCAAAAACCGGTTAGAGATGACGGCTATGGTTGAACATCCCTTATTAACCGGTGTTTTGACAACAAATGAAAGAGCTAAAGTCATGCAGGAATTACTGGATGAACTACAAAAATATGTGAAACCCAGTGATGTGATCTTGGCTTATGAAGGAATCTCATTGATTTATTTTCTGACACAAACTCGTCCTTATTTGTATCATGCTTGGCCACTGTTGGAACATCCTACCAGTTTGAAGAAATCGATTGAAAAAGCAGAGCTTGAAAGATCAATTCTTCCAATTGTCGTCCGTGCAAAAGCCTCAACTTCTGTAAGAGATTGGCCTAACAATTTTTTTGATAACAGATTAAAACCTTATGAATCTGAAAAAATGACTCGTCAATTGATTGAAGATTTTCTAAATCGACATCAATATGTCAAGATTTGGGAAAATCGATTCTTTGAAATCTTACAATCCAAGTCAACAACCCCTAAGCCCTTCGGGACTTAGGGGCTCTTCATCTTAGGATTGATAGCCCAGTTGACCAGACTTAGTTTTACTACGTTAGGGACGA
>LUTY01000930.1 GCA_001640045.1 Candidatus Thiomargarita nelsonii
CGCCTACTTGAACGTATACGCCAAACCCATCCCCGGATGAAATTCATTGTGACTGAAGATGGATTGGCTTCTAACGGTCCACATATCAGAAAATGACAATCCCTGAATATGCGTTACATTCTAGGTGCAAAACCTAAAGACCACACCTACTTGTTTGACTGGATAGAAACCAGTCCACAGACACAAACTTATCAAACCCAAGATAAGGACGGCACAATCCACGATTATCGCTATCACAACCAAGTCCCCTTAAATGATGCCAATTAGGATTTAGAAGTCAACTTTCTGATTTATGAAGAAATCAGTCCCAAGGGTAGAAAGAAAATTTTTAGCTGGGTAACGGATATTCCGTTATCCGAACACACTCTGCCCATTGTTATGAAAGGAGGTCGCGCACGCTGGCTTCTTTACAACGAAACTTTTAACACTCTGAAAAACCAAGGCTATCATTTTGAACATAACTTTGGTCATGGCAATCAGCATCTATCTAATGTTTTTGCCCATTTGATGTTGTTAGCTTTTCTTGTTGACCAAATTCAAGGGCTTTGCTGCAAGTTATGGAAGCAAGCAAAGACGAAAATGGGGAGCTATGTCCGATTATGGGAACGCTTTCGGGCTTATTTTTTGACTTTTAAGTTACCTGATTGGGTAACACTGTATCAAGCTATCTGTTCATTGCCGGTTGTCGAATTGCCGGTATTTGACACTTCATAACTCTTTATGAGTTAGGTTATGTTTCAATTTGGGTCAGTCTTGGTTTGGAAGTCGGTTATCTTTATGTAGTTAATATCAATTTTTCAAAAAGGGGCAATTTGTGCCAGGCTTTCGCTCGTCCTGAGTTTTTTCGCTTTTTGGCGATATAATTTGACTTTTTTAGCGGGAGCGGCTGTTATTTAAGCAAGATTTCTCCCGCTCACTTCGTATAAATCTGTGGCCATTCCAATGAGAAGTTAGGTCAATTGTATGGGAACTATGTGGTTCAATTGAGTGGACGTTCAGCCCGACTTGTCACCAGCTTTCGTAATTCAACGTTGATATAACTATGACT
>LUTY01000931.1 GCA_001640045.1 Candidatus Thiomargarita nelsonii
AAAAAATACTACTAAAGACGCTTATGGCTGTACCAATAATACCACCACCGCCGTCGCTACTGCCACCAGAACTACCACCCTGAGCCACTTTCCTCGCCTGTTGCCCCATTTTTTGAATGGCTGCCCGTGTTTGTTGATTGGATTCGAGTAGGCGGTTAGTATTATAAACGCTTGTCTCAGTTTGTTTATGGACAGCGGCGGTGATTTTTCCTTGACTATCAACCATCGCTCGCGTACTGCTTTGCATTTGTTCAACTAATGTCCGTGTTTGTTGCGCCTCTGCCACTAAACGTTCTTTGTGGGTACGCAATACCGTTTTTGTTGTCTCATCGGTGGCTTGTAAAATTTGTTGTTCGACTTGCTTGATTTCTTGGTGCAAGGCTTTTTCTTGGTGCATGGCGGCTTGCATGTCGTTATGCAGGGTTTTAAAGCCGCCGTCCAATTCAACTATCACTGTACTGAGCAATTGTTGTTGCGCCGTCATGCCCCGGTTCATGTCGTCATTGAGTTTGATGAGCCGATGATGAACGGTGTTTAAGTCTTGGTGGAGTAAGGCAAGGTGTTGATTACTCTGTTCAATGGTGGTGCGGACATCTTTAACATCTTGGTGAATTTGACGGAGATTGTTATTCACTACCCGTAAATCTTGGTGGAGTTGATCGACACCGTTGAGGAGTTTTTCTAAACTTTCTTGGGCTGCCAGATTGTCCTTATGGAGTTGCTGAAAGGATTCTGTTAAAAGCGTTCGGGTTTGGGTAAATTCGGCTCGGATTGCGCTGATTAAGCGGCTATTTTCAGCCTCAATGGTTTGTTTTATTTTCTCCAGTATCTCGATGAGCTGTTGATAACGTTCCTCTTCTCTAACACAACTTGCTGCCGCTTGTTGTTTGTAAACGGTGCGGATGATATGTCCTAAACGTTTTATTTTTCGCCCTGATTGCAATAATTGCGCGTTTTCAGTGTGGGCGGGTAGTGAGTCAGCCAGGCTGGCTTGTTTTTCTAAATCACGGCAAAGTTGACGCGCCCGTTCTTCTTTGGGTTCTCGCA
>LUTY01000932.1 GCA_001640045.1 Candidatus Thiomargarita nelsonii
GATTTAGGCATTTCCTTATATTCCAAAGAGCCAATTCTCGACATTCTGTTAGAACGCTTTCCCGCGACCTTAGAATTAGCGATTGCCGGCTTACTGTGATGAAAATATTCCTGCAACTGGTCCTGGATATAGTTTAAACACCGATGGCTGGTTAGAACCTTCAGACTTTATTGATGCCCATAGAAATTTTAAGCTGAAATCAAAGCGTCTGACTGTCAATGCTAAACCGGTGAAGAGTAGAATCAGGATAATGAACATTAAACCCAAATATAGGCCCGGCATTGCCCTAAAACCCGGTAAGTATGACATTTATGTCACATGCCCCGGTTATGTTTCAAAAAGAATGTGGGTAGAAATCAAAGAGGCTGACTTGTCTATTGAAGTTATATTGGATAAAATATAAGCCGGTTTTTCTCTTATCTTAAGATTTTAGCAATCCATTCAAAAAGGAGAAATATGATGAAAAATCTCTTGTTTGTTTTTATGTTTTTGATATTACTCAGTGCCTGTGGTCCTAACATCAAGCCACCAGCTCCTGAAAAATCAGCAGGAACAGGCTCAGATCAATCAATGCCAAAAGAACTCGCCTTTACAGAGGAGGAGTCTTTTGATGAACAACTATCAACTGCCATGCAGTCTGGTGAAACCGTAACCGTCGTGCTACCAAAAAGTATCGATCCTGAAGAAGAAGATGAAATGCCATCGCAATTGAAGAGCTGGATTGCTGCCGTTAAGGATCAAGGTGGAATGGTTGATTACGAACCCATAGCGGGTGATCTGAGTTCAGAAAACATTGATTTGCATCCGTTTTCATCACTTGTGAAGTGGTTGTTTCCAGACACAGAAGAAAAATACGCTTCTGCCAAAAACTACAATGCGAGATTTTGTTATCAGCGCGACAATAATTTGGTCACGAAGATAGTCTTTGTTGACAAGAGCAGTCCTGATAAACCCGTTTGCACTTACTAGAGTTGGCTAGGCGTCCAAGATAAATCTTGGACTCCTTTAAACACAGGAAAAATGCAAATGTTGAGTAAAGTGTTTTT
>LUTY01000933.1 GCA_001640045.1 Candidatus Thiomargarita nelsonii
TGGTCTATCAGGGAAAAGTGGGCTACCTGGGGGTACTTTTCTTTTTGATTTGGGTTTTGTTTCCATAAAGTCGTTTCTCCGGTTTTTAAAGACTAAAATAGTTTATCAAAATCTTTACGTAGTGAAAACGTTTCGTTTGGTATTGCAAACACCAAACCCCGCACTGGCAACCAAGGCACGTCCAGCCTCCGCCCAGATTTCTATTGGTGACCACGTTTCGCTTTGCCATCGAAGCGATAATTGTTGTCGCAATGCTGATATATCTAAGGCGGCATCTTTAGCAAGGTAAGGTACACCACATCCCAGTCCAAGATCAATTACTTTTAAGTCCAAATTCGCTTGTCGAAAAAATTCAATAATTTCTTCAACGACCTCAATAGCTTGGATAATAGGGGCCACAGTGAGTCTTTGTGAGCCAAAATAAAAATGTAGTCCCAAAAAATCGACCTGGGCGAGACTTGCAGCGGCTTTCGCTATCGACAGTCCCTGCTCAGGGCTGAGCCCAAATTGGGTGCCACCCGCCATATTCAGTCCTCCAAAGCTTTTGCCCGGATTAATGCGGAGCAAGATGGGTATGCGAGCGGAAATCTTCGCTACTTTTTTGAGTCTATGCCATTCGGTTTCGGATTCAATGACGATGGCAGCGGGACTTTTGTGACAAAGGGTGGTCAAAAATGGTTCAGACTTGGACACAAAAGCCCGCCAAAAGACGGGAGCTGCCCGCTGAAACGCCGAGTTCCCATTCACCTTGTCCCGTGATTTCCGCTCCGAGTCCTAAAGACGATAAGTATTGGACTATGCCCGGCTGTGGATTGGCTTTTAATGAATAAAAGAGCTTGGCATTGTCCGGGAAAAGTTCTCGGTAAGTCCTCACCGCCTCATTTAGTGCGGATTCACTATAGAGATAGAGCGGTGTTGGCAATTCATCCCGATGTGCCGTGATGTAGTCTAAAACGCAATGCCATATCGTGCCGCCTAAAAATCAGACCGACGAGGAGACCCATACCTCGCAGGTCGTTGTAAATTAGACTAAAAATTAACCTGCG
>LUTY01000934.1 GCA_001640045.1 Candidatus Thiomargarita nelsonii
AAATACTTGCGCCCAGCACCTTATCTTTTAAACCCGGCGTAATCACCTGATAATCAAGCCGCCACCCGGTATTATTGTCCCAAGCACGTCCCCGAATGTATATTGTTCCGCCTCTTGATTGACCACGCGAAAAGCATCAACAAATCCCGCTGGACCAAATAATTCATCCATCCAAGCCCGTTCTTCGGGCAAAAATCCTGAACGTTTTTGATTGCTACGCCAATTTTTTAAATCAATAGGTTTATGGGCAATATTCCAGTCGCCACATATAATATATTCCTTTGAGCCTTGTTGTAATTCGCGTAAATAGGGCATAAATTTGTCCATAAAATCAAATTTGAGAGTTTGCCGTTCTGTCCCCGAACTGCCTGAGTGCATATATAAAGAGACAATATTAACACTGGGAAAACGCGCCTCTAAATAACGGCCTTCACTATCAATTTCAGACCAACCTATTCCCTTAATGACTTTTTCAGGCTTTTGACGGGCATACAAGGCAACGCCGCTATAACCCTTTTTTTCGGCATCATGGTAATAACAATGATAACCGGAGGGATAAAAAATAGGATCGGTCAATTGAGATTCTTGAGCCTTGGTTTCTTGAAGACACACGACATCCGCATTTTGTTGGGCTAACCAAGTGAAAAAGCCTTTTTTTGCGGCGGCACGGATGCCATTGAGGTTGGCTGTGATAATTTGCATTTTTTTTTAAGTTTAGAGGAGTCCAAGATTTATCTTGGACGAGTGCTGGGGTGGTGAAAGAAAGCTTGAGCTGCTCGTTAAAACTTGATCCATAAATAGATTCAAAATATCCGCATAGCTCGACTGTCGTTATCGTTTCAATGTGCTTCTTGAAAGATTCTTTACGCTGCTCCCATTTGAAATAGCCATTGTAACCTTTCTTTCGCCACCCAGTAGTCACCTCAAAGGTAGTTGGGGTATCCTACTAAGAGCAAACGTCATAATTTGTTGAGGCTTTTTTATATCAGCCGTCACAATCCCTGTGTCTTCAATCTGAGTACGAATATCCTCAAAAGCTTCAAA
>LUTY01000935.1 GCA_001640045.1 Candidatus Thiomargarita nelsonii
GCCGAGCGACAGCCGGGTTCTGCATTTAAACCGTTTGTTTATTTAGCGGCTTTAATGCAGGGATTCAGTCCAACTGATAAAATTTCTGATCAGCCGATTAATATTAACGGTTGGCAGCCCAGGAATATAGATAGGCAGCATTTAGGTTTGCTCACCCTGATTGAAGCGATTAGACGTTCAAGAAATGTGGCAACTGTGCGTTTAATGGAAAAAATAGGTCAAAAGCCTGTTGTAGAATTAGCTAGGCATCTTGGGATAACGACAACTCAAAAGTGGCGGGATGAGCCTGGTTTAGCGCTCGGTACGGGAGAGGTGCGCTTAATAGATATGGTTTGTGCCAATGTCGTATTTGCTAATGGTGGTTATAAAGTTTCTCCGTATGGCATTTTAGGTATCCGGGATAAAAAAGGCAATCTTTTGTACTGGAGAAGTGAAAACTCAAACAGGAGTAGGCTTGTTAAATATAAATATATTGCCACTCTAAATCGAATGTTGAGAACGGTTGTCAGTGCTCATGGAACGGGCGCAAACGCGGCTTTTGGTAATCACCAGACGGCTGGTAAGACTGGAACAACTAATGATTATAGGGATGCGTGGTTTATTGGTTATACGGCTTATTTAGTGACTGGTGTATGGGTTGGTAATGATGAGCCAACAGAATTTATGAATGGTGTCACTGGTGGTGAAGTACCTGCTAAGATTTTTAGAAATTTCATGGCAAATGTTCACCAAGGTTTGGAGTCGAAACCTTTACTTGCCTTGAAATAAATTCAAGTAGTACAACGGATTAACGGAATAAACGGATTTATTCTTTGGCAGCCATAGAGCTAATCCGTTTATTCCGTTAATCCGTTGTACTTGATTTTAAAATCGTCCAAGATAAATCTTGGACTCCTGTTATACCTGAGAATTCATGTCAATAGATAAGAGTACATCGAATGCTTGACAACGAATAATACCAATCGTCTCCACGCCACTTCCTCCCGTTCCCTTCCTCTCGTTCCCACGCGGAGCAAAGGAATGCCTGCCTGGACGCGGAGCAAC
>LUTY01000936.1 GCA_001640045.1 Candidatus Thiomargarita nelsonii
TATATAGCGCTACCCGATTTGCTGTGATACAATTATCAGAGGCAATGAAGAATACCATTTTTGGCTGTATGTGGAGTGATAGTTTCCAAAGCGGCGGCTTATGCCTCATAGAGTTCTTCAGTGTTATAAATAATAGTTTTCTTAAGAAAACTCTTGATTTGAGACCAGATGAGTTCGATTGGATTTAACTCTGGTGAATCAGGTGGTAAAAAAATGACACCTGCCCCTGTCGTTTCAATCATGGCAATAGCCTTCTCACTATGATGACTAGAGGCGTTATCAAGAATGACTACTTTACTAGGAGTTAAAACGGGGACTAAAAAATCTTCGATAAAATCTTCAAATAAATTGGAATTTAAAGTACCTTCATAACATAAGGCGGTTAAAATTCCCTCAGTTCCTAATGCACCAATAGTACTAATTCTAGGACCTCGAATCAAAGAATTAGGGCTTTTAATCCGTTGCCCTTGAGGAGAACGTGCCTGACTACGAGTCGAATTTCTTACACTGCCAGTTTCATCTAAAAAAATGAAATCTTCAGCATCAAAGGGTGCAATGTTAATTTGATAATTATGTGGTTTTTTTAGATTTTCTGGAGTATTTTTTATCGGCTCAAATAAACTCTTTTTTTTGCGAGTTAATTTCAATTTCTTTAGAGTTCTATCAATCGTTGATGTACTAACAGGTTTAAAGTCTTTTTGATATTCTTTAGCTATTTCTTCAAGTGTTAAATCGGGTTGTTTCTCAATTAATTGAATTGTTTTAAAAAATTTGGCCCTTCAGCCTTAACGGCTGGACTACGCCCACCTCCATGAGGCTGAGGATCAATACTACCGGTTTGACTTAGACGCTTTAATAAACTAAAGATAAAAGTAACTGATACTTTAAAACGTTTTCCTAACTGGCGCATCGAGCCTTCTCCATTTTTGTAAGCCTCAATAATTTTGTGACGTAAATCTCTTGAATAAGGTTTTGGCATTTCCTTATATTCCTAGGTTAATTTTTAGTTTAAAATTTTAACCTATTTTTGTTATTTATCCAAT
>LUTY01000937.1 GCA_001640045.1 Candidatus Thiomargarita nelsonii
GTTTTTTGTTTGTTCAGGCAATTGCGCCATTTTCTTTACCAGGAGATCGGCCACATCCCATTTTTCACGATTGCGCCAATCTTCATCAGTAATCTTATGTTTTTTATATGGAATTTTTTCACGCTCTTGAAAGCGGCGCAATTGTTCATCCTGGCTAACATGTATCCAAAATTTAATGACCACATTGCCGTGTTTGGCGAATTGTTCTTCAAAATCATTGATTTCCAAATAAGCCCGCTGCCACTCTTTCTCCTTAGCAAAACCTTCAACGCGCTCCACCAATACCCGCCCATACCAAGATCGATCATAAATCGTCACCCGCCCCGCACGGGGGATATGTCGCCAAAATCGCCATAGATAATGATGGACACGTTCCTCATCTGTCGGTGCCGCTGTGGAAATCACACGATACAATCGCGCATCCATAGCTTGCGTCATGCGCCGAATCGCCCCCCCCTTGCCGCCAGCATCCCAGCCTTCAAAAACAATAATAGTCGAACATTTTTGTTCATAAGCCGCCCAAGCCAAGCGATGCAATTGACCTTGATAAGTTTCCAAGGCTTGACTGTATTCCTGAGCACGCAAGCATTGACTTAAATCGACTGTATCCAAAATAGTCAAAGTTGACGGCAAAGTGCCAGTCGGTGTCAGGGGCTTGCTTTGAGTTGTTATTTCGCTCTGAGCACTTTCAAGCGATAGATGCTTAGCTAAGCTTTCCAGCACAGTACGCGCTACCGTTAAATCACGATAACGCCAATCCGTCGCTTCTACTAATAACCAAGGCGCCTCTCCCGAATCCGTCTGCCGGATAGCTTGTTCAGCCGTTTTAACAAATTGATCATACAACTTAGCATGTCTCCAATCTCGTTTGGAGACGGAACGCCGGGTATGCGGATTTTTTTCCAGTTTTTTGAGGCGTTTGTATTGCTCTTTTTTAGATAAATGCAGCCAAAATTTTAAAATTAAGGCACCATCTTCTACCAACATGGTTTCAAAACGGCGTATATGCGCTAAGGCTTCATTAAATTGCGCCGTATCCATCT
>LUTY01000948.1 GCA_001640045.1 Candidatus Thiomargarita nelsonii
TGCGACAAAAACGTCGAACTAAGAATTATAGGCCATTTTTTAGTCATATGTTTATCTTCGTTGTTGTGGTAAATGACTTTCTATTAATTTATAGACTAAAAAATGGTTGAAATCAAGAAAAATTTAATCTTTCATATGATAGGGTTATTGTCATAGACTGAATGCGCTTTCCATTTGTGAATTGTGGTCTGAAAAATCCTATTTCTTAAAGAAATAGGATTTATTCTCGTTCCCACGCTCTGCGTGGGAATGCATGCCCCGACGCTCTGCGTCGAGTCTGCACAACCCTCACCAAGGATATTTCAATTTATAGCCAATGCCATAAACGGTGCTGATAATTTCTTGCTTGGGCAATCGTGTTGCGAGCTTTTTACGCAAATTTTTGATATGCGAATCAATCGTGCGCTCGTATCCCTCAAAATCATAGTCCCGCGCTTGAGTTAATAATGCTTGACGGGAGAAAACGCGATTGGGATGAGACAATAGAACTTTTAATAACACAAATTCACTGGGAGTCAGTTTTAAGATATGATCTTCAATCTTGACCTGATAAGTGTTTTCATCTAATGTAATTGTACCGACTACCAATTTTCCCGCCTCCTGCGGTTTTTGATCTATTCTTCGCAGGACCGCCTTAACACGCGCGACCACTTCTCTGGGGCTAAAGGGTTTGCTTATGTAGTCATCCGCACCCAGTTCTAAACCGAGTAGCCGATCAATTTCTTCTACCTTTGCCGTAATCATAATGATGGGAACAGTAGAAAATTTCCGAATTTCCCGACAGACAGTCATCCCGTCCATTTCTGGCAACATGATATCTAATAAAATTAATGCGGGTGGTGTTTGTTTGACATAAGGAATTACTTTATCTCCTTGTTCCAAACAAGAAACGGTATAGTCCGCTTTTGTCAGATAATCATGGAGTAGTTGTGCAATTTTTATTTCGTCTTCTACAATAAGAATAGGTTGTTTTGTCATGGCACAATGTTTGTTTCATTTGAGAAGAGGAAGTACGATTTTAATCCAAAGACCATTTGAGGGTACATTAGTTGCCGTAATTTCGCCACCGTGCATTTCTACAATACTTTTACAAATAGCCAATCCCAAACCGCTGCCACCTTTGGCTCGATTTCTTGATTGTTCGACCCGATAAAGCCGGTCAAACAGGCGTTCGATGGATTCTTTTGGTACGCCTGGTCCTGAGTCTATCAAATTCAGAGTGAGTTGAGTTTTGGTCCGTTCATGCCAAATTTTCAAAGTGCCCGGAGAATCGACATAGCGTAAGGTATTTTCTAATAAATTAGAAAATAACTGACTTAAACGATCAGCATCTCCTTGCAGAATAATATTGTCATTCAACCGAAAATTGTCTTGTACCTGAATATGATGTTGCGCCAAGCGGGTTTGAAACAATTTCAAAGTTTGCCGCAAAATCTGTAGCGGATTGATGGATTCTTTTTTAAAAGACAAACTATCCGTTTCTGCTAATGATAATTCACGAAGATCATCTACAATTCTAGTAATACGTTGTACTTCCAAATGTAATGAATCTAGTGCGTCACGGTTAAAATCTCGCACACCATCCTGCATAGCTTCAATTTCACCACGCAT
Source organism: Candidatus Thiomargarita nelsonii (assembly GCA_001640045.1). Classification (GTDB taxonomy): domain Bacteria; phylum Pseudomonadota; class Gammaproteobacteria; order Beggiatoales; family Beggiatoaceae; genus Thiomargarita; species Thiomargarita nelsonii_A. The sequence goes on from LUTY01000948.1 coordinate 1,612, forward strand.
AATTGATAAAGGTGTTCTCATTTCATGGGAAATATCAGATAGCCATTGTTTTCGCATTTCTTCATATTTATAAAGCGTTTGCGCCATAATATTAAAATCATCAGCTAATTGTCCCAATTCATCGCGGGAATGAATTTCAATTCTGGTTTTAAATTGACGAGAGCTTAATGCTTGTGTGCCTTCAATCAGTAGTTGAATCGGGGTTAATAGATGCTTTGATAGCCACCATGCCACCAAAGCTGTCATTAATAAAACCAAAAACCCGGTTAGATAGAAGGCATTCGCTTGTCGTCTTAAAAATTCAATATCCTGATGTTTTGATAAATGTTCTATTTTTTTTATGCCCATCCATCCGACGATTTTTCTATCGACGAGAATAGATTTTGTTAGCTGTTGTTTGAATGGAGTCGTATTGCCAATGATCCTCTGTTTTTGTGCATCAAACAGGGCAAACCTTTGGCTAAAATAGCTTTCTTTCGGAATTCTCCTTTTTAGAGCAGGTGGTCTATCAAATTGTTTGCGTGCGTCTCGCAAAAATTTTCGCAAAAGAGCAGGGTTATTTTTCAACCTATCCCACCCTTGATAGGTTTTATATTCAATACTGAATGTGTTGCCAAGTTCATTGAGCATTTCCACATCTCGTTGGTTTATAAATTCAATGAAATTTTTGGAAAGATAAAAATACAGGATGATAATCATTAAGACGATACTAATCACACTCGTTAATAAGAATGTGATAAAGAATTTGTATGAAAGCTTTATATTCATAGGTTGATTCAGTCGTTATTTTTCACATTAATCACATTTTTTCATCACAATTTTTCCACAATTTGTGACTATTATGTGTATCAACAAGGCAACTTCATCTTAAAAAGAGTTGTCAAGATTAATCGTTTGAATCAGAGGAGTGAATAAGTTATGAAAACTATTGTGACGTTGTCAAGTGCTATTGCTTTAAGTTTGAGCTTAGGCGCTGTGGCTGATAACGGAAATAGATTGGCAAAATTTGATGTCAATCAGGATGGCTCAATCACCAGGGATGAAGTTCAGATTGTGTTGAATGAAAGATTCACAACGGCTGATACTGATGGAGATGGCTTTTTAAGCTTAGATGAAATGTCAGCCGCCTATAAACAACGTAAGCAACAACGTGCCGCTGAACATTTTGCTGAGATGGATAGCAATAAAGATGGTTCATTGAGCCTGGCGGAATTTCAAGCGAGTCAGTCACTGAAGTTTTATCGCGGAAGAAAACATCGCAGTACGCCTGAACAAAGATTCTCACGATTGGATCAGGATGGTGATGGCTTACTTTCCGATACCGAATTGGCTCGAGTGTCCTTACGTATTTTTGGGCGTTGGGATAGTAATCAAGATGATGTCATTTCTGCGGAAGAATTGAGTCAGAAACCAAGGTTTCGTCATCATCGTCGTTAATCATTGTCTAGGAGAGATACTATGAAAAAGCTATTACTTGCTAATTTGGTTGTTTTACCCTTAATTTCGACTCCAGCCCAATCAGATATATTAGATGATCTGTCAGGGCGTGTTGCTATTGATTCTCATGGACATGTCGATATCTACTTAGAGTTTGATGATCGAAATCATCGTAAGCATCATCGTGGTCATCGTAAGCATCGCGATCATCGTGGTCATCATCGCGATCATCGGGGTCATCATCGTGGTCATCGGGCTCATCATCGTGATCCACACCGCCAGCATGGTCCAGTAGTTCATCATCGCTCAGATTATTATAATCATGACTGTCGAGAACGTCGTTGCACGAGTGGAAGATGGGATGATGATCGACGCAGAAATTGGGAT
>LUTY01000939.1 GCA_001640045.1 Candidatus Thiomargarita nelsonii
GGCATAAGGAACGCTTGGTTGTAGGTCGAAACCAGATTCGTCAAAAGAATCCCTACCCATAATTCAAGCTCTTCATTGCGATGTTGTTCTTTAAGTTTTTCAATTTCTTTGCTCGCTGTTTCAAATTCTTCTGGATTCCGTTTGCCCTTCACGGATTTTCGTATCCGTTTCCAACGTTGACCTGCGGCCTTGAGGATACGTTTGAGTGTTGAATCACTTACCCGTTTTCCCGTTTTTTCAAGTAATTGAGCTTGAATGCTTGAAATCGAACGAGGGGTTTCCTTAGCTAAGTCAATCACTAATTGTTTTTCTGCTGGTGTTAACTTGCATGGCCCACCTGGGCGTGGTTTATCCTTTAATCCTTCAAAACCGGATTCATCCCAAGAATCCAACCATCTGGATACGGCATCACGGCCCACATCTTCCAGGTGGGCCATTTTGTCAATTGAAAAACCCTTTGAGCTCAATAAAATCGCATGTGAGCGTTGGCGAATTTTCGGTTGTTCCGAATTTTTCATCAATTCTTTCAATTGTTTAACCTGATTTTCTTCTAAGGCACCGACAAATTTTACTGGAACTTTCATATTCTACCTCTAATTTTTTCCTGGTTTGGGTTTATATCATTTTTTCTATTCGCTCATAATACCATAAAATTCATGATTCAGTACTTACATCTAATGCGGTTTGCACTAGAGATATTGAGAGAGCTATAGCTCTTTTTCCAATATGGACTTGATTTTGTCGTAGTCCATCATTGATAAATGCTAAGGCATAGGTATGAATCAGGGATTTTATTGTTTGGGTAGTATAAACAACTATTTCCCGATGACAATGAGGACTGTTTCGAGCGACTACCTCAACAAAGTTTCCCCCCACAGTCAAACCCTTATCAGCAAACGGTTCTAGCGTTTTTGGAGGCCCGTTTCCCCCCACGGCCTTTAACGTTTTGTGATCCATACTTAAAAGATCAGCAGTCCCTCTTAAACTCATAACAGCGGTATCATCATCCAACACATAACCATCACAAACAATGCCGGGTATTA
>LUTY01000940.1 GCA_001640045.1 Candidatus Thiomargarita nelsonii
TCCTGTTTGCACTGGGCTTACTCTGGACAGTATGGCGTGTAGACATGATATTAGCACAAAAATTACCTAAGCATCTTGAAGGACGAGAGATCACGCTGAATGGTCAGATCATTGATTTACCTGAGCAACATCCTTGTGGCTGGCGCTTCCATTTTGCACCCACGCCCTCCAAAGAGTGGCTTAATCCTGGACATCTCCGTTTATCCTGGTATGGCACTCCCCCACAAAGCTTATACCCCGGACAACACTGGCAATTAACGGTGCGCTTAAAACAGGCACATGGGATGCTCAATCCCTGGGGATTCGATTATGCTAAATGGTTGTTTCAAAATAGAATATTGGCAACAGGTTATGTGCGTCAAAAAGGTGAACAGCGTTTGTTAAACAAAGCTTCACCATTTAATATCAACAATATCCGTTACCATTTAGCAGAAGAGATAAAAAAAACGCTCGAAGATTTGCCAACGAAGGGCATCATCCTCGCATTAGCCTTGGGCACCAAACAAGCCATTCCCCAACAACAACAAAAGATTTTACAACAGACTGGTACTGCCCATCTCATAGCCATTTCTGGCTTACATATTGGCTTTATAGCCTGGCTGGTTTTTTGGATAGCCCGTCGATGTTATATCAACAAAATGGCATTATGGTTACCAAGCCCCATTTTTGCTGCTTTGCTCAGTTTCTCAGCCGCTTTTGTTTATGCACTATTAGCGGGTTTTTCTCTGCCGACACAACGCGCCTTAATTATGGTTGCAGTAGTCATGTCTGGCATCGTCTTTGCCCGCAAAGTAGCGATTTCACATATCTTAGCCCTCGCTTTGTTATTAGTATTAATATGGGATCCCTTATCAGTTTTATCAGCGGGATTTTGGTTATCCTTTGGGGCAATTACAATCATTGCCTATGTTTTCAACGGCAAACGTGAGCCAAAACTTTCTCCTTTAGCCAAATGGGGAATGGGTGTTTGGAGAATCCAATGGGGGCTCAGCTTAGGCATGTTTCCCATTCTATTATTTATCTTTGGCTATGTGCCATTGAGC
>LUTY01000941.1 GCA_001640045.1 Candidatus Thiomargarita nelsonii
ATGAAACCATTTTCCAAACCAATTTATGTGACACGTCCATTGTTACCTAGCAGAGAAGCTGTTTATCGAAAAATTGATGAAATATTCGACTCGCTAAGGTTTGACGATAATTATCAGGACTAAAAACCAATGCAGTGTGTTCTGCACCATAATTTTTCTGCGTTTTATGGTTATAGGCCACTAATAAAAGCCCTCTATGTCGCGGATTATTATCAAAAAACAGAGTATTTTGAAAAACCAATTGATCGGGCATAGGATCGACGGCAACCGTAAAATAATATTTTGCAAAACCACGTTCACCACCCGTTAAGATATCGACACGGGTAAAATGAATCGCTAGTTTTTCGCCATCTGCAAAAATGGCATAATGCTCAAGGATATGCTTTTGCACAATAGCTGCTGTTTGTTGAACACTTTGTAGCGCATTCTCAGTATCTATTTTTAGCTTTAAATCATTTCGTAGATTGAGAAAATTGATTTCAAAGTGCCCTTCTATGGATTGTTCCTGAATGTCGATAAAGGCCAGAGAAGCTTTACTTGGAGAAAGCGAAATCATACTGCCTGAGCGACTTTCTGAGGATTGGTCAAAAACAGAATGGGCAATTGATTTTGAATTAGGGCGCTGGATATTTTTGTTATGGACGGCTTGTCAATTTCAACCGCAAATGCCAGCTACTTTTTGGGATGAGCAAAAGGAAATTTTGGTCCATTTTAAAAATCAATTGACAGACAATCGTGTGATAAAGAAGATTGAACCTTTTTTGTCTACCGGCAATTGTGATAATTTAAAACAGATGATGGTGTTAATGGAGAAAAGCTAATGAAATATTTATTGATTTTAACATTGCCCGTTTTGATTGTAGTGATACTGGGAATAAACAGTTCTGAAACCGAGCATCAGCAAAATGATAACAACTTTAGCCGTGATACAGACAATGTTATTTGTGCTGAAGACAAAAACATCGAGAAAAACAATGTACAATACTACATTGATAAATATGGACGGGCTAGCCAAGACGATGCACAAGTTCGCAGAATTTAC
>LUTY01000942.1 GCA_001640045.1 Candidatus Thiomargarita nelsonii
AGGGATCTAAGGCTCAAAATAAGACCTGCGAGGAGACCAATACCTCGCAGGTCGTTGTGCTTAGTTTTTTGTTTTCACTTCACAATTCATTATTTTCACCACCCCACCGTCGCCGAGAAACCACCCCACAAAAATAAATAGCTATAAACCATGAGAGAATATCTAGTACTCTGTCAATTTGTTTTTTTGGAGTACAAAGCTTTAGCTTTGTACTGTCTGACAAAGCTAAAGCTTTGTACTCCAACCCAAAAAAAACAAATTGACAGAGTACTAGGAGAGAATTGCCAAAAACTCCTTTCTTTGTCATTGCATTACCAGAGCACTTTTATTTGTGGAAAAATGCCTCCGACGATGGCATAGTAAATGGGTCATTGCTGTGAATATTGTCATACTTGTCGGCGGATAATTGGAATGCCGTTAGTTATCGATCATATTATTCCTCAAGCCAGAGGTATTTGGCTAAGAGTCCCGATCTATTGAATCGTTGTAAATTGGCTTCGGTGGCATCGGCTTGTTTAAAGACACGCGACCGATATTTTCTTAAGAAAAAGAGATTGCCTAATTGTTCAAGTTCTTTTTCGGTGCCGGGTAGATTGTCCCATTTGAGATCAAGTTGCCTAAGCGCACGGGCTGGCGAGTCGCCGCCACGCACCATCGCTTCGGCCATTTTTAAATCGGCCTCGGAAGGCTGTTTTTGATCAGCGGCAACGCCTTCATAAATCGGCGCACCCATCGCAAATAAGCTGCCCCGTTTTTTAAGGCGTTTGTAAGCTTTGTCGCGCTCTTGCAGCAGCGCCAAGACCGAAAGGGATTGCACATAGCTGATTTGATGTTGGGCAATCACTGGCTGTTTTTCTCCCTCAAAACGCAGAGTCTCAAATGGGATAAACGCTAAGGGGCCAGAGGGTGATATAATCCACTGTGGTTTATCCTTAATGATATCCTTGAGCGGTTCTAACAGACGTTTTCCAAGTGTACTACTGAGCGTCAACGCTGACAGTAATGTCAGTGAAATGTGCGCTACCATCAAGGACGGTGTTT
>LUTY01000943.1 GCA_001640045.1 Candidatus Thiomargarita nelsonii
ACTCAGTTTATCAATCTCAGCATGAATGACTTCTTCAGAGACATTCTTCAATTCTGGTGAATGAGCTATTTTCAAAACGAGTTCACGCGCCTGCTTGACAGAAATGACCTCTTCATACGACCCTGTAGTAAAGGCTGAATGGACACCTATTGCTGTTATTTTCATTTTGTTCTCCATTGTAAATAATCCAAACCGGCGGGGTTACCAAAGTCCTACAGGTCTGGTATCTGGACAAATAACACTAAAAAACTACAGGGATGTTATATAAGCAAGGATAAACATAAATATTTACAATTAGTTCAATTAGTTAAATAATTATAGGCGCGTGATATAATAGACTCGTCCCTAAATGATTTTCTCACCACAGTACTCAGGAGGAGTGCAAGGCGTACCTTGCACGTCTTTTTTGGTGCAAGGTACGCACGCCTGAAAAAATTAAATTATTAAGGGACAAATCTAATGGTTCGGTTTATCCTTGCTTATATAACATCCTTGTAGTTATTTTGTCTAATAAATCGCATTGCCTAACTCCCCATCTGTGATAAGCTGAATTAGCAGACTATCAATTAAATTAAGGAATTTGTCAAATGTCCAATCAATTCACACCAAAAATATCTCGTTTAGCTTCTACTCCTTTTGTTTGGCTCTGTTTCGCTGGATTTTTATTCATAACGAGCTGTAGCCAATCAGATGGCTACGGCTCTTCCAAACTTGATTTAAAGGGTTTTGATTTAGCCAAAGGAGAGCAGGTTTACAACAACTTGTGTATGGTATGCCATACACCAGGCATGTTTGGTGCGCCAAAAATACGAGATAAAAGTATGTGGGCTTCTCGTATTGCACAAGGGATGGATATTTTAATTAATCACAGTATAAATGGCTTTAATGCAATGCCAGCCAAGGGTGGAAATGCCAATTTATCAGATGAAGAGATCAAAAATGCTGTGGCTTTTATGGTGTCACAGTCTCAGTAGATGAGTCTCAGGAGTGTACCTTGCACGGCTTGGTGGCACTTTCCACCATTCTTGTTCAAGAAAAAGC
>LUTY01000944.1 GCA_001640045.1 Candidatus Thiomargarita nelsonii
GACAAGTATATGTAAGAACTAGAATATATTTATTCTTGTTTATTGGTATTTTGTCTAAAAAAAGACTATCATTTGGGATTCTATCCATACGCATAAAAAGTGAGGCAATCCAACTAATAATGGATTTGAGCCCATCCGGCAGTACATCCAATTCTAGCCGTTGTCCCTCAATGTTAAGGACAACCTTAAATTTTTGTTCGGTTTCTAGGACAAATTCAATTTGAAATCCAACGATTTCGGAAAGCTTTAGCATGTTCATTTTTCATCAATGCGAAAGCTTCTTTAGCTTTATTATAGACAATCCATTTCGTCAAGATTGCAGAATCCGTTGAATTAACAAAAGAAAGTGCATTATCAAAGGGGCTTTCTGTTATTTCTTGAATACCAGAGAATTGATAAGACTTTAGGGCGCGATTACCAGAATAGGCGAAAGCCATTGTTTGTTCATTGTTCTCAGTGCTCGCCTCGTGCGTAATACGACGAGAGATGGTTTCATTATTCTTTTCAATGAAGACTTCAACCAAGGGATTTAATTTCAGAGGAAAAAGTTTTTGTGGGTACTTATTCACAAAAACTTTTTCCTCTGAAGGTGTCCGAAATCTTTGACGTAAGAGTTCACAGCTGCCGCTATCATACGCGCTTGCCAACGCATACAATAAGGTGCTTTTTCCAGTACCATTTTCGCCGGTAAACATAATAATTTCAGCTTTACCAGGGCGTTTGTTAGGCTGAAATTCCAATTTGAGGCTATCAAATACGCCAATATTTTCTAGGTGAAGTTTTTTTATTCGCATTATCATGTATGATGTCGGGGCAATCCTTTATGGTTGGTCTTAATTTAAAACGATTCTTGTTCAATACGATAAGCGCTGCTTTGCTAGACGTTGCTGCTTTGCTGCGCCTGCTGACCCAATGCCATATCGTGCCGCCCAAAAACGTTCTTTTGTAGGGTGGGCAAAGTGTTTTTTTTGCCCACCTGTCGGGGCTGGTGGGCAACGTCTTTTTGTTGCCCACCCTACATAAAATTCTTAACTTAATGGC
>LUTY01000945.1 GCA_001640045.1 Candidatus Thiomargarita nelsonii
ATCTTGGACTCCTATTTCGTCAATGTTGTCCGGGTGCTAAATTCTAGTGTGTGGATTATGTTTTAGCTTGCTCCGCTTTACAATAAATATATTGTGGTGCTTCACTGAAATACTTAAATAAAGCCGGACATAGCCAACCTTCTAAATTATGGACTTCCCAACGATACCAATTTCCCCCATATTCGGAGCGAGTCCATACCAGTTCGGCTTGATAACCCGGAAATGGGGTGGCAGAAAATAATAGCTTGAAACCTTGGGCAGCATTGGGAATGTCTTGGACAAAAATATCAATTATCTCCGGCATCCCTTCAATAAAAGGCTCTTGCACGAGCCCAACTCGCTCATCATCAAACACCCATGTGCCTTGATAGCGATAGGGAAAAATCACCATAATAGAATTGGAAATAGCCATCATAGAACTCCGATTGGTATTTTGGAGTCCAAGATTTATCTTGGACGATTAATCTGTACAGCATTCCAGAATGACCAGTCGCATTGAGTATTGTTTGCAGCACCAGGGTGGGTACGCAACACCAATTCAGCATCCTTTTCTATTTCAAAGGAAACCGTCGTATTCTGCAATCCTCTATCCGCTTCCACAACTTGTGGATTCAAAAACCGTTTAAATAGTATCAATGCATGACCATTCTTTTTATGAAGAAGGGCACTAAATTCTACACCATCAGTAGGATATTTATTATCAGCACTATACGCGCCTTTAAGAATGCCAAATTGAGCACTGAAAGTATGCTTGCCGGCAGAGGCGCGAAAACGCATTTCGCCTGGTGCATGAACCATCAATACCTGTTGCCCCTCTTCTGAGGCTTTATGATTAGGTGAACTGACTTGATAGGGTTCTGAATGAAACATCGGGTATAAATGCAAATTTTGTTTGACAGTCTCAGTCACCGGGTAAGGTGTTATTTTATATTCGCTTATTTTTAAGGCGATCTGAGGATTGAAAAAGTATTGCATCCACGAATAGTGTTTAACTACCACACGCAAAGTTACAACCCGTTTTAAGGCGCTTTCCGTGTACC
>LUTY01000946.1 GCA_001640045.1 Candidatus Thiomargarita nelsonii
GGTTTGGCAAAGAAACGCTCGTTTATATGATTAAAGATAGACTCCTGATAACCAAGCCTTCTCGAAAGGATAGAACCAAAAACGTCACTGTACCGATGTATGAAGGCATTGATGTTGATGGTTGGTATTGGATAGAAGATAGTCGTCGTAATCGGGCGCACCGGTTGGACAAATCCATCTTTCTTGAACTGATTACCTTTGTTAGTGATTATGAATTCTAGCCCCTTAGTACCTATTTGGGAAGCTTATCTTATGACAATGGAGAGCTTGAGAGTCTCTAAGCGTGTGGTGATATTTTCCAAAAATGCGACTGAGACTCTGAATGCCCTTGATGGTAGTGAACCTGTTAACCGAGCCAGTGATGCCAGTGTTCAATACAGCACTCAGGTGACTGATGATTTATTTGTATTATCTTTGTGGGCAACCTTAGAACGTTACTTTATAGATTTTTTCCAAGAAAAAGGAGAAAAAATACGATAAATACTGCCTTCTGATTTAGCAGAGGTTTATTATGAACATTTGTATAAGGAAATCGAATATTGGAAGCCACCAGAAATTTTAGACTTACTTAAACGAAGTTTGTTTAAAGGAAATGAACAATTGATTGAGCTTGCTGAGGAGGTTTTGAAATATTGGGTTGCACATGGTAAAAATCCTAAAAATCCCGCCCCGGTTAACGTAACACCTAAAATGGCTTACGATAGGTTAGAAAAGGTGATTGATATTTTAATAGCTAAGCGATAAGGTTGGTTTACAAGGATTGTGATAAAACAAAAGTCAAAACATTGACAATTAATATATTTTTTCAATGATTTAGGCTTGTTCAAACCTCTTATGAGGGGTTGTTTTGACTTATCCGCAGCTTTATCGCAATCCTTGTAGATATAAGTTGTTTACTGACTAAACGTTAAAATTTCGATGTCAGTGCTAATGTTCTTGCCACTGAGTGGATGCAGGAAGCTACCACCAATTTCATACGAACCGAGCGGCTCATTGCCATTAAAGGTGTACTCAAAAATCTTTGTCTCAATATTATCTCC
>LUTY01000947.1 GCA_001640045.1 Candidatus Thiomargarita nelsonii
AAAGCATTGGCGGTGGTAAACAAAACTAATCGCAGGGGAGAAAATCCAAGCATTGAAGCGTGAGCAAGTTCGGCTGAATAAGGAAACTCAAGCGGATTGATTTGCCGCTTTAAATACCATACAACACAAACGCCGCCCAATACACCGGCTCACTATAACGTCCCCCCTTTTTCAAAAACTCACGCTTAGTAGCCGTTAACGCCTCAATTTGCCCCATCCCCTCTTTGAGTTTCCTAAAAAAACTCGTAACAAATTCCACCGTCACCTCATCGGAGATAGACCATAAAGTCAGTATAGTATTTTTATTACCAGCAACATAAAAGGCATAAGGCAATCCCATCACACCTTCGCCGCTGAGGACTTCGCCCAAGCCCGTTTCACAGGCAGATAATACCATCAAATCACTCTTTAAGTCATAACCGGGCCATTCGCCGGCGGTGACATAGCCATCAACCCCCACTGGTTGCTTTCGCTGCTTCCTAATGACTTCTGGCACCAGGCTAAGTCTACAGAAGGATTGACGATATAATACATATCTGAGGCAATTTTTAGGTTAAAATCCTCCTTGTTACTGGAACACAAAGAACGTGTGTACCCACCAATATTCACTGTTTTTGTCCACCACCTACCTCTTGTTAAGTCATCATTTATAAACGCAAATATGACTAAATCGGGTTGATGTTCTTTTATCTTGGCTTCTGCAAGATCAAACATTTGAAGAACGCCATACCCTCCACGACCATAATTCAATACACTGACATTGACATCAAGTATTTTGGCTAGATTCTCTTGTAGCAAATCAGGCCAAGTGTAGCCCTTTTGATTCCAATGAGTGAATGAGTCGCCAAAAGCCAAGATTTTTAGATCGGCATTATTATATTCCTTTATGGTTGTTTTTCCCTCTAGCCCATCTTTGTTCGATATAAGTATTGCCTCTGGACACCAGGTTACTTTTCCGTTTTTTACATTAAACACCGTTAATTTACTATTGGGTGGATATTTAATTCCAAAATCATCGTCATATACACCATGAGCAGAGC
>LUTY01000958.1 GCA_001640045.1 Candidatus Thiomargarita nelsonii
GCATCGTGGCACTGACGGTTGATAACGGTTTTAGAAGCCCCATAGGCAAACAAAACGCAGAAAAAATCTGCGAACATCTTGATGTCGATCATATGGAAATCAGACCGTACCAGATATTTAAAAAGTTATACAAATACGGTTTTGAAAATTTCAGTCATCACGGTTTTGTTTGTACCGATTTTTGGGAAGGCGAGCTGTTTCAAGATATTGGACGCAATCTGGCCGCACAATTGGACATTCCGTTATTGATTTTAGGTTATACGCCGGAACAAGTGGAAGAGGCCTTTCTGCCAAAGGAATTTGACGAATATCATCTTTATGGTTCAGAAGATTTCCAGTTTAAGGAGAACCAAAAATTTACCCGAGAAAAATTTCTCGGTGTCAACCTGAAAGAGATTTTCACGCCAGAGGAGATGAACTATTGGTGGGATGCTTCAAAATGGTCTGTTGATAAAATTCCGACCATGATTTTGCCCTTTCATGCGTGGGGATATCACAAAACTGAGATTGTCACAGAGGTAATCTCTTCGTTACATCATATTCTTGATGAAAAGAGTATGCATCCCATGTTAACAAATGATCTTTATACTGGCTTGGGTGTCTTTTTGGACTATAAGATATTTGGATATTCTCCGATGTTTGAACCTGAATTTGCGAAATATGTTCGGGCTGGTAAAGAGGATGTCAAGCAAAACCGAAATCTCTGGGAATTTGCTGAATATTATTTTAAACATGAAAAGTTAGTACTTAATTCCCTGGATATCCAGATATGTTTAAGTAAACTCGGCCTAACAAAACCGGCTCTCGACAGTATCATAAAAAAGTCGAAGGCTCGCCTTGATGGCAAGCATTAATTGGACCTTGGTCATCATTTCGTCAATTGAGAGGGTAGACACACAGGTCTACCCCTACCGATTTGGCGACATGACGTAGGGGCGAACCTGCGTGTTCGCCCTTGTTTGACGAAACGATGACCAACGCCATTAATTGTCTGAATCAGAATTAACAGAATTTGAGAATTTTCAGATTTAGCCATAGATTAACCATAACGTTCTAATGTTTTATTTTGTTATATCGACAATTCCAATAATTCTTATTATTTATTCTGAAAATTCTTAAATTCTGAAAATTATGATTCAGACAATTTATTCCCTCAACATGTAATTAACCAATATCGAAAATGAACTCAACAACTCATTTATTTCGTGCGGCGACAAAAGAAACTATCGGTTTATTGGAACAATTGAATCAACAAAAAAAACCGATATTTGTGGTTCCAACCAAGTTTATTTCGTCAGAAGCCGCACAAGTCGGTTATTTGTTAAATAGCCTCTATGATGCCAATCGCGAGATTAACCCAAACAGTTATAAAAGTTTTTTTTGTAACTCTCAGTATGAAGCCTTACAAGGTGCGATAAAAATCGCACGCCATCGCCAATGGAATCGGTATAAACATCATGGTGGACGGATACTGATTTCTGATCCGGCAAAAGCCATCAAGGATTATTTTCTGTTTCAACCAGAAGCCACGGAGAATTTTATTCTCCCAGGTGTGGAAATCTTCGAGACAAACGAAGCCCTTGAACATCAACTCACGCACCAAACAGCCGCGGCTTGCTTTTTAAGGCTTGATGACACATTTGACCAGAAAAGGTTCAATCGGATTCAAGAATACTGTTCTCAAAACCACATCCTGTTCGGGGTCTATTTTTCCAGCCTAGCATTAGCTGAAATCGCCCGTTTTTTTCAACAGTTTTATTTTCAGGCTGATTTGTATGTTTGGGGCGAACAGTTGACAAACCAACAAATTCCTTTTGGCGTGTTTTCCATGTCGAATGACGTTTATAAACCTTGGAATACTGTCCCTAATTGTTTGTTGCATTCTTCGACTTATAGCGGCAATTTGCTGGCGTTGAATAAAGTTAAACAGGTGTTGTTGGATAACTTTCAGTGGTCGCCCGATATTTTGAAGAACTACTCTGAAATAGAGACTTCTGATGAGAGCAAGAAGAAGTTTTTTTCAGCCCATGTTAATCCCAATCTGGAAAAACTGTATCAATTGGCTGGCTATAACTTTGAGATTAAAGAAGCATCTGGTTGCTATATCACCATCAAGCAAGCTGATGAAAAAGAACCGCAAGTCCTGCTTGATTGTTTGAGTGGTGGCGCGTTAGGCATCTTTGGCCATAATCCGCCGGATTTATCGGCATCGGTTCTTTCCTCCCATGATTCTTCCCACGATTATTGGAAGGATTTGACGGCGGAGTTATGCCAATTAACCGGGTTTGACTTTGCTTTTCCAGCCGTGAGCGGGGCAACTGCGGTTGAAAATGGAATGTTCGCTGGTTTACTGGCACAGGATCAACACAAAAGAAAAATTATTGTGTTTGAGAATAACTATTCTGGGAAACTCTTACTTCCTTTGATAGCCAGCCCTTCAAAATTGTTGCCGATGCATCAGTTTGCTCCCCTTTATGAGCAGGTTGTGGTAATAGATGCTTTTGCGAAAACTGCCACCGAACAACTTTTGTCGGAAATACGTTCTGGAGAAGTTGGCCTGATCTGGTTTGAGTATATACGCGGTCAGGATGGACAAAAGCTCCCTGATTCTTTGATTGATATAATTAATCAATATCAGGAGGAATATAGTTATTATATTGGTGTGGATGAAATTTTGATGGGTTTATATCGTACCGGACCGTTGTTTAGTTATCAAAGGACGGCTTTGCGTCCTGATATTGTGACTTTGTCGAAAGCCCTGAGTTATATGAGTTTTCCTATCGGGGTGACTTTAGTCCGGTCAAATGTCTATCATCAAGCGGTGAGTCATGCGCCACGTTTGGTTAACGGGATGGAGACTCGCTATGTCAATCAATTAGGGGCTCATATTGCTTTACATTGTCTCAACCGGTTGCAAACAGACAATATCGCTGGCAATGTTCAAAAGCAATCCCGTTATCTCTATGAACAGTTAGAGAAACTCGCAAATGAGCAGAATTTGATTGAACGGATTGAGATGGCTGGGTTATATTTTTGTGTTCATTTGAAAATGCCTTGGTGGATAAAAATGTGGGGAGAATTAGGACGAACCATGTATCTGCTCTTTTTGACGAAGTGTTGGAAAAGAGCCGGGGTGTTTGCCTTTTTTGATACTCGATTAATGCCTTCTTTATGTTTATCAGAAACAGAAGTTAATAAGTTACTTGAAAGCACTCAAAAGGTATTGAAGATGCGTCCCTTAAAAGTGTTTGGCATTGGTATAAGCAGAAAACAGTAAGTAATAAGTACTGAATCATGAATTCTCGTAGATTTTGGAGTCCAAAGCTTCAGCTTTGGCATCGTGGCACTGACGGTTGATAACGGTTTTAGAAGCCCCATAGGCAAACAAAACGCAGAAAAAATCTGCGAACATCTTGATGTCGATCATATG
>LUTY01000949.1 GCA_001640045.1 Candidatus Thiomargarita nelsonii
GTTAAAGAGTTGATAGATGAGCATCGTCGTAAACATGAGAATCATCCTCAACGATCGAATGATTAATGTCGAGCTAGAAAGACCTCAGAGGTTTTGGAAACCTCTGAGGTATGGGCCTTTACATTAATTTCTTAAGAAGTGATGCACGTTTTGATTGCTACCCGCCAATTTCAATTTTCCCGTTTTCTCTCGTTCAATATAAAGCAAACAAGCATTGAGCATATCATTATTCAATGCCCGTAATTGTGCTTCGTAATTATTTTTATATATTTTCAAAGGCTTACCATATAAAGCAAAATAAATGCAACGGATCGATTGAAGCGTGATAAAACGTTCATCAAAAAATTTAAGCAGCCGATTGACCAAAGATTTTTTTCCCACATTTGAGAGCACCTCTAAAGCATTGCCTTGATTAACGCGATTGGTGGATTTTAGACCATTACTCACCTTCTGAAAAAAATATCTATATCTATCCTGCTGAGTAGCAAAAGTGATAATAATCAGGATATGATCTAAATGGTATTCAGCCATTTCTTGCAATATTTTTATTATTAAATGATCTACTTTACTGTTGTGTCCGTGCGATTCGTATAATTTTAACAAACCATTGATTTTAAATAATTTTATTAAGGTTTCATCTGCCCATTTCTGCAAAGATTGCTGTTGTTTACTACTGAGTAAATGATAAATCAGCAACATAATTTCAAAGCGTTGTTGTACTGAAATCTTATCAGAAGACAGGACATCAATAAGTGCGGATTTGCACACGCCCATATTGAGTTGCAATAATTCCTGGCTTTCTTTTACCAAGCGACGATCTCTGGCATCCAGCAATTGAATAACAGGTGCCCAATATTTCAAAGGCCTACAATTTTTCAAGGCTCGCAAAGCCAGAATTTTCATTTCATTATCTGGTGACTCCAGCACTTTGAGCAGGCGAGCTTTGTGAGTCTCAAGTTGAGCTTCATGCAAACGAATAAATGCTGTCAATGCCGCCAAGCGCACCTTGGGATTGTCACTCTCAAGAAAAGGCAAAACA
>LUTY01000950.1 GCA_001640045.1 Candidatus Thiomargarita nelsonii
CGTCAAAGGCAAAGCATTGGTAGTCAGCAATGGTGTTTACGGTGAACGTATGGCTGCTATGTTAGCAGCGCATAGAAAACCTTTTATCCAAATCAAAGCAGATTGGACAGCACCTATTGATCTAAAGCGTGTTGAGCAGCAACTCGCCAGTGATAATAATATCAGTCATGTACTTAGCGTCCACCATGAAACCACGACTGGTAGATTGAATGACATAGCCACATTAGGACAACTTTGCAAGGCTTACAATACACCATTATTATTGGATGCCGTCAGCAGCTTTGGTGGTGAATACATCGACTGGCACAACTGGTCATTAGGCGCAGTGGCTGGGACGGCGAATAAATGTTTGCATGGCGTACCCGGCATGGCGTTTGTGTTGCTGGATAAAACCCGATTGCGTGAAGGGCATAGCCATGCCAATACCCTATATCTTGATTTATTCAAATATTATCAAGAACAACAAAGTGGTTTTTCTCCTTTCACCCAAGCGGTGCAAGTCGCCTTTGCTTTGCAGGAAGCCCTACGTGAGCTTGAGGAAACGGGTGGTTGGCAGGCACGTCATGCCCAATACCGGCGTTTATCCACGCAGATTCGTCAGACATTGAACGATTTGGGTGTACGTCAACTGTTGGATGAGGCCAGTTATGCCTCCATGTTGACTTCATTTTATTTGCCTGAGGGTATGCGATATAAGACTTTACATGAATCAATGCGACAAGCTGGATTTGTCATCTATGCTGGACAAGGTGCCTTAGCTGACAAAATTTTTAGGATTGCTAACATGGGCGATATCCGGGTGGATGATTTGCAAAACTTACTAGAAACATTGACAGGTATTTTTGGAAAAAACAATGGCTAATCCTGTTACCACCGCTGTCATCCTTGCCGCTGGACTGGGTTCTCGGCTAAAGGCTTTAGGCACGGATAAACCCAAAGGTTTTCTGAAATTGGGTGAGAAATCCATTATTGAGGAATCCATTGAGCACTTACACAACAGTGGTATTTGTAATATCATTATTGTAACTGGGCATCAAGC
>LUTY01000951.1 GCA_001640045.1 Candidatus Thiomargarita nelsonii
ACATAAAATGCGGATCTCTGTAGGGGCAATCCCTTGTGGTTGCCCGACACGATATGGCATTGTGTTAATAACTAATCCCTGTAGTTAAGGTGTTTTTAATTTATTTATTTTTGAGGACTTTAAATGAGTGACTCGCCTTTAGAAAATCTTCCCCACGATAGCCCCCTTCAAACGGTTAAACTATCGTTAGATGATACCATCCAATTTCGTTGTCACAAAGACATTGCTTGTTTTAATGAATGTTGTAAACGTATTGATATTACGTTGACTCCTTATGATATTTTACGTTTGAAAAAACGCTTGGGTTTGACATCCAACGAATTTTTAGCCCAATATACACTCCCTTATGAAATGGATGGACATGGGATGCCGGGTGTCAAGATTAAAACGGCTGATGATAACCCAGCTTGTCCCTTTCTCAGTGAGGAAGGCTGTAGTGTGTATGAAGATCGCCCGACAGTTTGTCGATATTATGCTCTCGGTTTGATGTCCATGCAGAAGTTCTACGGCGATAGCTTGGCTTATGATCGTTTGATTGTCTCGCCGGGTGTTGACTTTAAGTGGGATGCTATTGATGGTTATGATGCCAGTGTTATTGATAAAATGCCCCATGCTTGGAAAGCCGGCCCGCAAACGGTTATTTTACGCAAACAATTAGAGGCTATGAAAGATGGTGGTACAGTTATCATTGCCCCACCGGCCAAACCCTTTCGTTGTCCCCCTGGACCTTATGAACGTGCCAGTCAAATTGCCCACTATTTGAAACATCACAAGCCAAAATCAAAGGTATTGATTTTGGATGCCAACCAAGCTTTTTCCAAACAAGCCTTGTTTATTCAAGGTTGGGAAAAATTGTATGGATATGGCACGGATAAAAGTCTTATCGAGTGGATTCCGTTAGAGGAAGGTGGTGAGGTTGTCAGCGTTGATGCAGATGAGATGACTGTCTACGCTGGTGAGTTTGAAGACGAGCACACAGCTGATGTTCAGGAGCGGCGATGATATGCCGCGCAAATAATACTGGCATTTGGCTCAACGG
>LUTY01000952.1 GCA_001640045.1 Candidatus Thiomargarita nelsonii
CATCAGATCGTCAAATCTGGCGTTTGATGCGGCGGTTAAGGCTAAACTTGCGCGTCTGAGTGCCTCAGGTGAACAGGCTTCATGGTGTTTTTCAAAGAACAGGGTGCGATAGTAGTTTTCTCGTTCTTCGTTTTTTCCGCTGACATGGGATTCACCCCAAACGCAATAATTGGCTACTAAGTCAGGAGTATAATGAAAATTCGTTTTTCTGGAGAGGCGGAACAGAAAATCCCAGTCTTCCAGACAGATAAACGCCTTATCAAATCCGCCAATTGATAGTGCCAGTTCTCGTTTACAGATAAAAGAACAGATTGGAATATAATTTCCTAGCAGCAGACGATCCGCATTAAAGGGTTCACCAAACATGCCCGTTTGACGTATGTTATTCTGGTCCGCCGCCATCTGTAATACCTGTACACGACCGTAAATAACGTTCTTATCCCAATCTATAAAACGTGCTATATTTTCTAGGCCATCAGGTACTAAGACATCGTCATCATCAAGAAAGGCAATCCATGTTCCCTGTGCAGCTTGCAAGCCTGTGTTGGCAGCGACAGAACGCTCACGCACTTCAGAATGTTGAATTAATTGCACACTTAGGTTGTTTACGGACTTAAATCGTGTCACGATGGCTGTCACATCGCAGCCACCGTCATTGACTACGACGGCTTCAATAGGGGCATAAGTCTGCGCCGCAATGCTCTGCAAAGCTTTAGCCAGTAAATGAGGCCGATTTTGAGTGCGGACGATGACTGAAATCAATGGGCTGTGCAGCCGTACTAATGTCTGCAAAGCTTCTGTATAGGCTTGGGCAAATAGCTGATTGGTTCGTGTTCGGGGAATGAGTGCCTTGACGGGCAATCCGCTGAACGCGGTTTGTGCTTGTTGAGTTTCGGTTTGTTGCTGTAATTCATAAAACCAGACAGTCCCTTGGTAATTCAAAGGCTCTATACTGGCGATCACCAGTGCCGTAGTAATACTATACGCTGTCTGTTGTGTTTCGACGGGATAAGGGGCAAAAATGGTTGCGGGTTGCCAA
>LUTY01000953.1 GCA_001640045.1 Candidatus Thiomargarita nelsonii
GTTTTCATAACTCCACCCAGCATCCAAATCCGAATGACTATCAAAAATATTAAATTCTCGAATCACTTTTTTCACTTTAATATTTTGTGTTTTTAGAAAAGCCAGAAGCTCAGACAAATGTTCTTCAGCGGCTTTGTTGCTTAAGCGAAGACGCTGTGTGACAAAGCGATATTCCCAGCGGCTATCTTCTTCAAGAGCATTTTGTGAGACATAGCCGTGATAGGGGGCAAACAATGCTCTCAAATTCTCCAGTTCACGGCCTTTTTCTAGCTGCATTTTGACGTGATACTCAAAATAACAACTGGAAGGTAAAAGCTCGGCTTCTTCTGTTGTCTCAGGTAAGCCGGTGTTAGAAATGCCAGCTTTTACTTCTATTTTTAACCGAAGAACGGAAAAGTACTTCGATAATCCTTCGGTCAATGCGTTGACTTGAGACAAAACTGTATTTGCATCACCGGTCAAAATTTTGCTCATCATGGGCTGAGTAGGCGTTTTCCCATTAGCAAGTTGAATAACAATTGTCTTACCACCAAGGTTTTTGCAAACCTGATCAAACTGCACGAATTTTTCTGGCTGGTTTGGTGGTAATGCGACAGTGATATGGCATTCAAATACACCAGGATAGGTTTTTATACGTTGAAGTAATGTATTGTTTTGCTTCATGATTGCTACTTTACCTTTTGAATATTTTAGGTTTTATTCGGTTAATTTTCAAATTATTAAAATTTTGAGTTCTTGATATTAGTTTTTGCAGAGCATAAACTATTTTAATTGTAGGGTGGGCAACGTGTTTTTGTTGCCCACTAATTAATAATTACCCCAACAAGCGACCGTTTTATCTTCCTTGATGCCACATGCATGATGGGTGCCAACGTCTACCTGGGTGAAGGCCCCTTTTGGCGGGGTCAGTTGACCATAAGTGTTGTTGCAACAAGGATCGGCATAGCTCCAACATTCCACGCTTCCATCCGTGTGAACGCCACAGTTGAATTGGTTTACGCTGACATGTCGAAATGTGCCTTTCGGCGCTTTAGCAGG
>LUTY01000954.1 GCA_001640045.1 Candidatus Thiomargarita nelsonii
TACCTTGCACGATTCCTTAATGGCGACGACTAGCAAACCAATTAATAGCTTGTTCCATTACAGGGCTTACTTGACGATGGTACAAAATATCATCAAAAATATTTTCTAATGCCCCGTATTCTTGATAACTACTTAATACATACTGCATTAAAATTTGCGTTTTTTCTAAGGCAGAGCACGTTTTCAGTATTTCTAGTTGTCGCTCTACCTCACAAATTTCATCATTCATTTTGTCGATAACCCCGGCACCTTGATCATATTGATCAAAGTAAGCATCTACCCCTGTATTCATAGCAACCCCTTTTTGAAAAGCTCATCGTAATCATGCTTGGCTTGCCAAATAACAGCCTGTTTAAGTTGAGAACTCACTTCTGAGCTTTCCAAAGCCTTCAGCAGGGCTTTTTCACAAGCCTTCCAAGTATCATTAATATCGGCAATGCTCATATACCTTATGAGCAAGTGCAGTTTTTCTATTAATTGAGTCCCTTCTAAGGCGTTTAACCGCATGTTAATCCAGCGTATTTCCTCCTCCATTGCCTCTCTTTCCCTTCTCAGGGTTTGTATATCGAACAGCATTCTTGTACAACTATCCATATTAATTTCCATTATAACCCTCTTTCGTTTTAGATTCAAAGCGAGTAAACTGGCCCAGAAAAGACAGGGAGACCTTACCAATCGGGCCATTACGTTGTTTGGCAATGATTATTTCCGCATCACCTTTTTCAGTACTCTCATTGTTGTAAACCTCGTCTCGATAAATAAAAGTCATTGAGGAGCAAATCTTCGATTTCTGCCGCCTGCCAGGCTTGCCGGGTTGCCGTCAAGGCACTATCAAATGCCAATTCTTCCGCCTTCAGGGAAGGCGAGTCATGGTATGGAATAATTTTTAAAAAGGGTTGCCCAACATATTGTCCCTTATTCAAGGTGTTAAGCAAACGATTTGGATTATTAAAAGCCTTTTCCAGCGCATAAGTAATAAAAAGCGGAGAAGTTTCATAAAGATGTAGCCGCCAAAAATCCTCCACAATCTCACGCAAT
>LUTY01000955.1 GCA_001640045.1 Candidatus Thiomargarita nelsonii
AGTTTTTGAAGAAGACTGTTAATAAAATTAACTGATGGCTCCAGTTCTCCGATAAGTGACATTTTTTGCTGGATAAATGCGATTAATTGGTCACGATTAACCGTTTCTTCTGATAACATCGATGGCTCGCGGAAACGAAATGCCACATACCAACGGATGAAATTTTCCACATACTTAAGAGCAAAATCCCAGCGATTTTCAAAGGTATCCGGAAAACTGTAATAAACCGGTACCACTGCTTGTGGATCACGATGGTCCTGTTCAAAGAACAGTCGATTGACGACTCGTTTAAAAATTTCTGTCTTGCCCATGCGACGCGGTCCCAACAGCACGGTGGAACTGGTGCGGCGAGTTTTAGCTTTTAGAGCTGCTTGATATAAGTAATCTAGAAATTCCTGACGATCAGTATAAATTTCTTCCGGTACTGTCGGTTTGATAACCCAATTAGGGGGAGATTGAATTTGACTCATGGTACATAATCCTAGATAGTATTTCAGAAAATAGGTTGGACTCCAGTACTAGCCGTGTTAGGGTATGATAACCTCCCCAAGATTAGAATAATCACTATAGCAATTGCCCTGATAGGCTCGCACCGCCACCCAAAAATTCTCGCCCCTCTTTAAATTAGCTGAGAATTGGGTCTCCTTACTATTATCAAAACTGTGTATATTATCCAAAGTGACGTTACTAATAGGGTTAGAATAGGGCGCATAATAAAACTGATAACCCTGTGCTTTCGCTACCGGCTGCCAAGAAGCAGTGGCGTTTTGCCCTTCGATATTCACTTTTAACTGTGGCGTGGGGGGAATGTCCTCACACACATGTTCAGCGATAAAGTCTTGAAACAAGGGCAAACGTGTATAAACGCCATAAAAGTTAGGCAGGGCACACTCCATCCCCCAACTGACACTCGTCCAAATGAGTTTGCACATCGTGTTCAGGCAACACGTGTCGGATAGATGACAACGCCGAGTGGATGTCGCCGACCGGACCGCCCATCGG
>LUTY01000956.1 GCA_001640045.1 Candidatus Thiomargarita nelsonii
GTCTTTGTCTAAGCTTAAAACTTGCAATAGTTTAAATAAACCTTCGCCATTAATGCCTAGTGGTCGAATTTGTCCTTCTTCCTTAAAATTGCGTAAACAGTGGTACTCTGGAGAATAGATGAGAAATTCTTGTAGAGATTTTTTTTGATCGGTTAAAGAATGTACAACTGGTTTAGATGCTTTTTTAAAATCCTCAAGGGCTTTTTTTAAAGCTTTTTCAGAAGGTTCATCAGTTGAGGCAAGTTGCTTTAAAATAAAATCATCCAGATGAGGCGTTTCATTAGTCCATTTAGCATAAGGCTTATTCTTGTTTTGAAGCACATAATCAAAGTATATTTCCTTATTTTCTCCAAAAGATATTTTTATTTCCTGCGTCACATTTTCCTTATCAAAAGCCGCTCGCATCAATTGCGGTTCTGTCTCTCTGATCCCTCTTGAGGCTAAAAATTCGTTATCCAATTTATGACTGGCAGCAGCGGCACTTAAAGCAATCGCTTCTAAAATATTGCTTTTGCCACAGCCATTTTCACCAATCAAGACGGTGACGCGCCCAAGTTCAAGCTTGAGCTTTTGAATAGATTTATAGTTTTCTATATGGATTTCTTTTATCATAAAAAAATAATACATATAAATATTAATGTATTTCCCGTATTTTGGAGTCCAAAGCTTTAGCTTTGGTTTTAGAGTGGATACGCTATCGCTTAATCCACCCTACATGAGCTTAGTTTCCCTATCGCTTCTGGCATTTCTCGGAAAAACCGGTCAATAACTGGCCAGGTTTCTTCACGTATCTGATGTTTGATCTGTTTGATCGTTTGTTTGGTAGGAGTCCAAGATTTATCTTGGGCGTCCAAGATTTATCTTGGACGTCAAGGACACTGGATATACGATTTGATTTGGGGCAGCACTTCTCGCGCTCTTAAAATCGCTGTATTTCTGATATTAGAGTCTCGATTTATGTAATTTTGCAAACCCGTTGCTAACCAAGCGGGTAAATAACTACTCCTTAGCTGAGTGACTCTTGGCTCAAAGCCG
>LUTY01000957.1 GCA_001640045.1 Candidatus Thiomargarita nelsonii
AAGTAGAAAACTGGTTAACCAATATCCAGGGGCAGATAGGGCAAAGACAAAAGTACGAGCATTATCTATATAAGGAGCGTACGGGTAATGAAGTTAATAACTGTACAACCTGGGTGAAAACCAACAGCAAGGAGCTAGGATTTATCATCTCTAAGCCACCCTGGAGCGCATATGCTCCGGGAAATATTGCCGGATTAATGGGTTCGAGTGATGAAGAAGAAGTGGTGCATTCAACACACAGATATAAACCCGAGGAAAATAAGGGTTTGGATGATATGACACAAACCATTCCCAGGGTTCCGCAAGGTGTCAGAGGTGGGGCCGAGGGAGGTGGGCCGGATGTACCGACCACCCAGGGAATCACCCCACAGACGAAAACCAGAATAGCCGAGAACTTCCGACTCAGGAAGGAACGTCGCGAAGCGTCAAAAAAGAAGTGATCCAATAGAGGAGGACACGGGGGAATAGGGAAAAAGTTTTGAATTGGTGGCGTTGAGAACAGAAGAAGAGACCAAGAGGGAATCCGAGAGAAGAGAAGCAGGTGGAAATGAAAACCAAAAACGAAAAGGGACAATCCCACAGTGGGATGGGAGGAATCCCAAATGCACACGACAAAGCAGCAAGGGTCGCCAGGGTGTCAAATGAGGTAGGGTGGGTAGAGCGACAGCGAAACCCACCATCCCCCTTCCGCCAATGAGACCCGATGCATTATCTGCACCTTGCTCCTAAAGCAGGGTCCTTGAAAAATTCGGTTTTAATGTACAAACACACAACCGCCTGGAAAATAATCGACACAGACTATCAAAAATAAACGTCATTTGGAAAATCCCTCACTCAAAAAATTAGGGCGTTGACTTAAACCCACTCATCATCTCGTAAATCCACACCACTGTGTACCCACCGCCACCAATGTTTTTTATAATTCGCAATTTGCTCGGCATCTGCCCCATGCGCCGCGAGATCGCGCAAACGATCCTGATGATTATTCAAGGTTTTATCGGCGATGATTAAACTCGCTGTTATTTCTGCTTGA
>LUTY01000967.1 GCA_001640045.1 Candidatus Thiomargarita nelsonii
TTTACAAGTCGTAATAATATTTTGGCACTTGCTTTGTCGAAAGATAAGGCGACCCTTTGGGTGGGAACGTTGGGTGGACTTGAAAAACGTAAGGCTTCAACGGGAGAATTAGAGAATGTTTATCTCAATACAGATGGTCTGCCTTCCAATGATGTCAATGCCCTTCTCTCAGATGATCAAGGGGGAGTTTGGGTCGGAACTTGGGGTGGTGGTCTAGCCCACCTCAAAGCGGATGGCTATTGGGAAGTCTTTAATTCAAATCTGCCTTCCAATTGGGTATCTGCCCTTCTATCAGATGAACAAGGAGGAGTTTGGGTCGGAACGAGTGGTGGTCTAGCCCACCTCAAAGCGGATGGCTATTGGGAAGTCTTTAATACCGATAATTCCAATCTGCCTTACAATGAGGTCAATGCCCTTCTCTCAGATGAACAAGGGGGAGTTTGGGTCGGTACTAGGAGTGGTATCGCCCACCTCAAAGCGGATGGCTCGATGCAAGTCTTTAATACAGATAATTCAAATCTGCTATCCAATTATGTCAGGGCCCTTCTCTCAGATGATCAAGGGGGAGTTTGGGTTGGAACTGCTGAGGGTGGTCTTGCCCACCTCAAAAAGGATGGCTCGATGCAAGTCTTTAATGAAGATAATTCAAATCTGCCTGACAATTCTGTCTGGGCCCTTCTCTCTGATGATCAAGGAGGAGTTTGGGTCGGAACTAATGGTTGGGGCTCAACTGATGGTGGTCTTGCCCACCTCAAAAAGGATGGCTCGATGCAAGTCTTTAATACAGATAATTCAAATCTGCCTGACAATTCTGTTAATGCCCTTCTCTCTGATGTTCAAGGGGGAGTTTGGGTCGGTACGAGGGGTGGTCTTGCCCACCTCAAAAATGATGGCTCTTGGCAAGTCTTTAATACCGATAATTCCAATCTGCCTGACAATGGTGTCAGGGCCCTTCTCTCTGATGCTCAAGGGGGAGTTTGGGTCGGAACTTATGGTGGTCTCGCCCACCTCAAAGCGGATGGCTCTATGCAAATCTTTAAGACAGATAATTCAAATTGGCCTGACAATTCTGTTAATNCCCACCTCAAAGCGGATGGCTCTATGCAAATCTTTAAGACAGATAATTCAAATTGGCCTGACAATTCTGTTAATGCCCTTCTCTCAGATGATCAAGGAGGACTTTGGATCGGAACTTATGGTGGTCTCGCCCACCTCAAAGCGGATGGCTCTATGCAAATCTTTAAGACAGATAATTCCAATCTGCCTTCCAATAATGTCAGGGCCCTTCTCTCAGATGAACAAGGAGGAGTTTGGGTCGGAACTCAGGGTGGACTCGCCCACCTCAAAGCGGATGGCTCTTGGGAAGTTTTTAATACCGATAATTCCAATCTGCCTGACAATTCTGTCGAGGCCCTTCTCTCAGATGAACAAGGAGGCGTTTGGGTCGGAACTTATCATGGACTAGCCCACCTCAAAGCGGATGGCTCGATGCAAATCTTTAATACAGATAATTCAAATTTGCCTGACAATTCTGTTAATGCCCTTCTCTCAGATGAACAAGGAGGAGTTTGGGTCGGAACGGGCGACTTTGGTGGTGGTCTAGCCCACCTCAAAGCGGATGGCTATTGGGAAGTCTTTAATACCGAGAATTCCAATCGGCATTCCAATTCTGTCTATGCCCTTCTCTCAGATGAACAAGGAGGAGTTTGGGTCGGAATGGATGGTGGACTCGCCCACCTCAAAGCGGATGGTTCTTGGGAAGTCTTTGAGACAGATAATTCCAATCTGCCTTCCAATTTGATCTATGCCCTTCTCTCAGATGAACAAGGAGGAGTTTGGGTCGGAACAAGGTGGAGTGGACTCGCCCACCTCAAATTTGGAAAGCAACAAAGCGGAAAACGTGCAGCAATTATTATCGCCGGAGGCGGAAATCACGCGACAAACACCCTCTGGGACACAACCGAATCGATCAGCCTATATTTTTATAACATGCTGAACAAACGCCTTTTTCAAAACTCTGAAATCTATTACCTATCTCCGCAATCTTGGGCAGATTTTAATGGAGACGGTCGCGATGATCACATTGTCGATGCCCCAGATCGACCCATAACCTTAGATGACATAAAAAAAGCCTTTGAATGGGCCAAACAACAAGGAACCCTTGATCAGCCACTTTACATCTTCTTTATCGACCATGGCGGTGAAGGCAAGGTACAGCTAGCCAAAAATACCAATATGTCAGCCGAACAATTAAAAGGCATCCTCGATGATTACCAGCAAGCCACGGACAACCAGCTTGTGCTCCTTATAGAAGCTTGTTATTCCGGCTCTCATTTGCCGATTCTAGCAGCCCCTAATCGTGCCATCATCAGTAGTGCTAAGGATAATGAATTAGCCTACTTTGAGGACAAACAAGGCTTTAGTCGTTTTTTCACTAAAGGTCTTCTCAGGGGCATGAACTTTTTAGAAGCTTTTGAATATAGCGTTCATCAACAGAGCCGTATGCTAAAAAAGATGAATGAACGTCTTGCCGGTGGTTCAACGGAGCATGTTGCAACAACGCAGACACCTCAATGTGATGATAATGGCGATGGCGTTTACAACACCGAAGATGGTCAGTGGCTCAGACAGCTTATGATCAATGGCGACATCCAAACAGGTGATTTTACCTTAGCGGTAGAAAGTTTAACCCCATCGACTCACCTTCAAGTGGGAGAACCCTTTTCATTAAGCGCCAAAGCGAGCACGGCTTCGGGACATATCAAGCGCGTGTGGGCTGTGATCAGACCCCCTCGTATAAACTTGGTGCTCGATAGCAACAACACCCCTATTCTAGCCTATCCGACACAAGGACTTTCTCAAACCGAAAATGAGGATATTTGGACGGGTACCTGGAGCCAAGCACTTTATAACGGAGAATATGAGATCAGCTACTACGCCAAAGATAATGATGGCAATATCGAGATGAGCCAAGAATCCGTTGAGATTTCGGTGAGTGGAGGAGTTGAGCCACCCGCCTCAGCCAGTGTAGATGTTGTGATTGAAAAGGATCGATACGCCAGAGGAGAGCCTTTTAAGTTTGAATTGGTTGAGCAGCTTGGCTGGGGATACGATCTCTACGCAGCGGTTGTGCTGCCAGACGGTCAATTTCTCACCCTCGAAGGTACCAATGAATTTGCTCAGCTCAATCAGCCGGAAAACTGGCTATCGCGCCGGAAATCTAATGAAAATGTGACAGCAATTGAACTGACACTCCCCTTTGAATTAGCAACGGGTACTTATTGCCTATACGGGATTCTATCAGCTCAGGGAGAGGATCCTTTGGCGGTTGTGGGTAAATGGGTGTATTCTCTAAAATGTTTTGAGGTGTTCTAAGGATTTTTCTCGTTCCCACGCTCTGCGTGGGAATGCCTGC
>LUTY01000959.1 GCA_001640045.1 Candidatus Thiomargarita nelsonii
TTGGGTAGGACAATGGCTATGCGGTCATTTCGACCCACGCCAAGGGTATTTAGCGTGGCAACGACATGGTTTATGTGATGATTTAATTGGCGGTATGTCAGTGGGGTGCGTCCTGGGGCAGTAATGGCAATGGCTTCGGGGTTTCGGTTCAGTTGAGCCGCCAGTAATTTATTTAGGCACAAATTTGGCATAATATTGGTTGAGTTTGACTGAAATTAATTTGATTGGTTGATACTTTTACCACAACAACTGAGCTGATCACAAGCACTGGTTTTATCTTTCAGCAATTTTAATTGTCTTAGGACTTACGCATTGACAAACAATATAAAAAAACGATCTATTCAAAAACGAATATCGCTATGACATCTTATGCGTACCAAAAGCTGAGGAGCTTAATCAATTGACTTATCAGGATTTTAAACGTGTCCACGACAATCATTGGCAAATTGAAAGATTCCACTCCAACTGGGAAATAACATGGCACGCGACTTCAATGTCAGTATAGCCATCATCAATATCGACCAAAATATGGTGATGGGGTAACACGGTTCTTACCCGTTGGACAAAGGCCACGATATCGGACCAAGCAATAAACCCAACATCAGGCAAACCATAAGAGCTGGTGGCGAATCCAAACCCGCTGATGAAAATGCCATCGTAAAACTTTGCAACGAGCGATGCCGAAAAAACCTCAGCCAATAAAAGGGATTATTTTTCGCTCGTTACTTCGTTTCCCACGCAGGCATGTGGAAACCATAAACAAATTCTGATTCAGACAGAGTGGTGGGCAACGTCTTTTGCCCGCCCACCCTACCTCGCTATACCCGGCTACTTACTTCATCTTCAAAGAAGGATAAACAGGTGATTCAGGACGGGGTAACAATGTTTGATTCTGGCAATCCACTAACAGATCCAATTCCTCCAAAATCACTGGCCCATCGCATTAAGTCTGTCAGAATCAAGCGAGCGTAGGGTGCGTTCCACACACATTATTGATGTTGGTGTAGATTTAAATCCCAATGCTTCGTTCCA
>LUTY01000960.1 GCA_001640045.1 Candidatus Thiomargarita nelsonii
TCTGAGCCGAGAGATCAATTTGATCAGCTTCATCAATCAGATCATCATTATCAGAGCTTGGATAAAATAACCACAAAAGCATCAAGATCAAAGGTATGGTAAGCGCAATCGTTCCAATATTGTGCCATTCTTTTAGGGGCATTTTGCCTGCTGTATTATTATTATCCGGCTGTGGTACTATGATAGGGGATTCAGCCGATTGAGGCGGATTCATTTTGTCAAATGAATCCAAAACCGCTTCTTCCGAAAGACCCAGGAATTTAGCATAATTACGCACATAGCCACGGATAAAAAGAGGAGGGGGCAATTCATTGTAATTATTCGCTTCAAGTTTTTCAACCACATGGACATCTAATGAAAGCTCTTTTCCAACCTCTTGAAGTGAAATGTTTTTCTGCTCACGCATTTGGCGTAAGCGATCACCAGGAGACATGCCAGTGTTTGCCGATTTATCGTCATGGCTCTTTTTGCTCTCATTGGATAATTGGATTGTCTCTGTGTGATTGTCATTAGTAACAACCTGGTCTAAATTGTCATCATGATCCTTTGAATCGCTAATGATTAAGTCATAGTCATCATCATCAGTGAGACTATCGGATTCGTCATGTACTTTGATGTTATCAAGTCTGATAATATTAAAGTCCTCACGGGCTATCGTGTTAGCGTGTTCATCATAATCAAGCGGTATTTGTTGGAAAATGGGTTTGTTCTTCATAGCATTTATATAACCTCTCTATTTTCGTCAGCATGATCCAAAGGAAAAAATTATGGTTTTTTCGATTGATTCAATAACTGCGTTTCCTCAGAATCTGGGAAGTGACGCAGCAGTGACAGCGCATAGTCTGCTTCCGCCTCTCTATTTTTGAGGACGCGTTCAATGCGAACACCCAGCCATAGTGTTTTTGGGGTGTGCTTGGCAATTTTATCATAGCGTTGTAAATAATGGCGGGCTTGTTGATAATGTCTTTGTTTGTATGTCAATTCAGCCATATGATGCAAAGCCCTTGGAAAATTAGGATTTTTTTGCAAAGC
>LUTY01000961.1 GCA_001640045.1 Candidatus Thiomargarita nelsonii
TGCATTAGTCGATCATAAAGAATTTAAAAAAATATCAGTCAATGCTTTGAATACTACGGGCACAATAACCGATAAGCCTATCACTATCAAGCAAAAAGCGATAGCCAGCCCCTGAGCTGCCCTGCCTAAATGGTAGCGGTGTCCATCATGGTAGCCGCTGGTAAAATTGACATAAGCTCTCCCCCTCATTGACCATACTTGCAAAGAAATCAATACCATAGTTATCAGTAACAAAGGTAAACCCAGTATAACGGCTGCCCGTTCATTGTACAGTGCGCTAAATTCAATGAAGATTTCTATGGGAAAAACCTTGATTCGCAGAATATCTGGGACACCAAAATCAATAATAGAAAAGACAAAGACAAAAATGGCACCCGATAGAATGTGTGGCATCGCCAAAGGCAGGGTAATACGGGTAATGGTACAAAAAGAGCTACTTTGAAGCAAGGCGGCTTCTTCATAACGGCTGTCGATGTTCTTTAAACCACTGATAGTCAGCAGCGTGACAAACGGAAAGTAAGCCATGCCCAAGATAAAAATGCCACCTAACAGACTATAAGCATTCAAGGGTGCCTCAGAAAAGCCCAATGTGGTTATGAAAAAAGTATTCACTGCGCCATTCTTTGCCAGCAACTGTCCCCAAACGATAGCTTGCATATAGGGCGGGATCAAAAGGGGAGTTAGGTAAGCCAGCGCAAAAAACGACCGTCCCCACAGAGTCGTTTTTTGACATAAAAAGGCGAACGGAATACCAAGCACCAAAGCCACCACAGTCGCGCCGCTGGCTAATAGTAAACTATTTTGTAATAGTGTTATTTGGGTTGGTGTTAATAATAATTGTTGAAAGGCGCTGAAATCCAATTGCCCATTAACCCAGAGCGCCTCAAACCCTAACCAGACAACCGGCGCAAAGACTGCTAGGCTAAATATGAGCCATGCCAGTAAATTCACTCCCCAGTGTAGACGCATAAGTTATCTGCTAAACAATTCTTTGTTAAAGCGGGCGGCTCGTTCCATATTGTTAGCAATATC
>LUTY01000962.1 GCA_001640045.1 Candidatus Thiomargarita nelsonii
GTTTGGAACCGAACCAATACATTTTGTTTGTTGGGCGGCTCGTTCCGGAAAATTGTGCCCATCATCTGGTTGAAGCTTTCAAAAAAATAGATACAAACTTGAAATGTGTTATCGTTGGTGATGCTGCGTATGCTCATGAATATATAACTTCTCTCAAAACCAGAGCCGAAGGTGATCCTCGCATTGTCTTTACTGGCTACGTTTTTGGCGAAGGATATCATGAACTCGGTTCCAACGCCTATATTTTTGTCGAAACATCCGGTGTTGGGGGAACCCACCCCGCTTTGCTAGAAGCAATGGCTTTTGGAAATTGTGTCATAACCCACAACACCCCAGAAAATTTAGAAACTATCGGAGATGCAGGGTTTAGTTATGATGGTAAAATTGGCGCAGATAGTTTACAGGAATTACTTGAAAAATTGCTGGCTGAATCTGAAATGGTCACAGAGTATCGCCAACGAGCTAAACATCGTGCTCAAACCCATTACACTTGGGAAGTCGTCACCGATGAATATGAACGCTTATTTTACCAATTGACAAAGCTATAAAAGGAGTCCAAGATTTATCTTGGACGAGCCGAAAATCTTAGCCGCGAATGAACGAATACAAGTATTTGTTCATTCGCGGCTTTTTTTTTGAATCCTGCTACAATGAGAGATGATAATTGAAATCACAATGGAGAATATTCCATGTCTGAGCTAGGATTTGTTCGCTCACATCAATCCACCATTGCCATCCTACAACGCATCAGTGACGTGGGCTTATTAGTGGGGACTCTCTGGTTGTCCGTTTGGTTGACGGTTTATCCATGGTCTGACCAATACAGTGTTGCTGCCTTAGGAGGTGCGTTGCTGTATTTTTTATTAGCTGAAATCAATGGGATGTATCCCTTGTGGCGTGGTGCAAGCTTTTTATATGAATTGAAGTGTGTTATATGGACTTGGTTTTGGGTGATACAAGCATTTTTGCTGGTCGCCTTTGTAACTAAGCTTTCAACAGAGTATTCACGTCAAGCAATGTTAACGTGGTTT
>LUTY01000963.1 GCA_001640045.1 Candidatus Thiomargarita nelsonii
AGTTTGCATATAAATGGTTTATGGCACCGAGGAAATTTTCATCGATCTTATCGGTATCTGTGAAGTGTGGTTTTTGCGTGGCTAATTGATTGATGGTTTGCTCATATTTTGTTCCTCGCCAGTGTTCGCAAATTGCACCTAGAGTTAATTTAGGACTCATCCTTGTGAATTCAATGATATTTAGCAGTAGTTTTATATCAGCTTGGTTTAAGAAGGATAATTTTTTATTAGGGTACTCCACTAATTGAGATAATGTTGGTTTATGTAATAAACACACAATCGCTTGATGTGCTAATGACAGTGCTTTCATGTTTTCATGAAAGCGGAATGTTTTGACAACAGGTTGCTTGGATCGTCGTTCCCCTTGCATTAGTGTCGTCAAATTGACTCCGCTGAGTTGACTTAATTTTTGTAACATCAGTTCACGATAAGCACCAGCCGGTAATTGTTTTAATAAGGGTTTAGCTAATTCGACTAAACGCGCTCGCCCGTCAATGCTGCTCATATCAACTTGTCGGGTTAAGGTGTCAAACAAAAAATCTGATAGACTGCTTGCCTGCTCAAGGTGCCTATTAAAGTCTTGTGCGCCTTCTTGGCGCACTAAACTATCGGGATCATAGCCTTGTGGTAAAAAAACAAATCGGACTTGACGGGCTTTTTCTAATAATGGCAACACGGTTTTCAAGGCACGCCAAGCGGCTTTTTGTCCCGCTTGATCGCCGTCAAAACAGAAAATGATTTCTGGTACATTGCGAAATAGTTGAGTTAAATGCTCAGGGGTGGTTGCAGTACCCAAAGTGGCTACGGCATTTTGTATGCCATATTGTGTTAATGCCACTACGTCCATATAGCCTTCTACGACAATGATTTTTTGTAGTGGGCGGATTTGTCGAGCGAAATACCAACCATATAATTCACGGCTTTTTTGAAATAGGGGGGTTTCTGGAGAATTTAGGTATTTAGGTTCGTGTTTGCTCTCTGAGAGTTTTCGTCCACGAGAGCGATAAAACTGTTCCCATCGGCGGGTTTTT
>LUTY01000964.1 GCA_001640045.1 Candidatus Thiomargarita nelsonii
CGCTAATCAAAAGCTTTTTCATGTAACTATCCTATTTTTCAGTGGTGCCGTACAAAGACTGGCATTTAGTTTTGTCTTTGATGATCGTTTCACAATAAGTCTGCATTTTTGTGGCTTTTACAACACAGTGTTTTTTATAAATCGAATCAAGCGACAATCTCATGAAATCTGCTCCCTGTGTCCAGCGCCACAGACTACCAGTTGCTTTACATTCGGGCTCTTTTCCCCGAAGTTCCTTTGCGAGCTTCACGGCTGCAATACAATCTCCATGACTGTCCAATTCTCCACAGTAATACATGTGTGTGGCTAATAAGCCCCATTGGTTGTAATCCGTGAAAACTTTCTCAGTCAAGCACTGCACAACTTCGCCCGCACGCTGAAAGGCACGATCATAATCATCACTATCTGCCATGCCTTCCTTATACAGAGCATCATCCGCCTCGGCGCGAAGTCCAAGTTTGTCAACAAGACTACACCAAGTTTGCCTCGTTTTAGTACCAATCATGAAGCCAGCTCTCATGATGGATTTCCGCTTATTTTTATCAACCGCCAAGCATAACAAGTTATGAGGTGGCAAACCGGCGGCTTCCAAACACTGTTTTCCAAATTTCCATTCGGTTTCTGTAACAGCCGCACCGGCAACAATACTAAGACTACTTAGTATGAATCCTACAAGAGTCATTTTAGTTCGTGACATTTTTTATTTACCTTGAAAAGTGGCGAAAAAAACCTAAGTGCCATTGATGGCACACAAGCGCATAGCCATGAAATTATTGGCTATTAGACTTGTCCGCAATTAAAATTAATACCAATAAAAGCAACTATTTAAAGCTTTAAATTCCTTATTTATTATACCTCCTTTTGGTTGGAATAAAAATTAAATGAATTATTTCATTACGTATGTCTTTCAACAATTATGAATAAGGGAGTATCAGCCCTTTATCCCCTCACCTAATGGAAATTTATCTAAAACGTTATCAGTTATCAGTTATCATAACCTGAATTTTTTTAACATGGCGCACTGAAAAAAA
>LUTY01000965.1 GCA_001640045.1 Candidatus Thiomargarita nelsonii
CGGTTGGCGGCTTAAGCATCCATGCATCAACCTCGTTTCCACCCACCGTCAAGAGCTAAAGCTCATGGCTAAAGGGGACTATAAAAATAGGGTGTGTCCCACTTATCCGACCCCTAAAAGAAAAGTTAATGGCCCTGGGATCGACTGAAGTTAAAAATCTCAGTAGAGAATCGGCAATCAGTTGAATTAATTGGGAAAAATTTGCAGTCTCATTTTTTGAGGGGCTGCAAATGAAACAAGAAGTGCTAGTTTACCATTAAAAATCAATGGTTTATTAACATATGGCTAGTTGGATAAGTGGGACACACCCAAAACTTGATAGTCGAGTATATAGCCCCTTAGTCAATAAAAAGGAGATTCTAATTGCCAATGGCCTCTATACAACAAAATATTATTTATCAGGGTAACTCGGTCATTTCCGTTGAAACATTTCCGGAGTATTCCCATCCGGTGGTTGTCAAGAAACCTTCCAAACGCCACCCATCCCGGCGAATCCTTCGATCCCTGGAAAAAGAATACGAAATGACCTGCACCCTCAAGGCGGTCGAGGGTGTCCGCAAGGCCCTGGGGCAACAATCGATCGAGAATCAACCGGCATTGATCCTGGAATATATCGAGGGGGAGACCCTGCGGGATCATATCGGGAGAAAAACAC
The DNA here is from genome assembly GCA_001640045.1 of Candidatus Thiomargarita nelsonii. Taxonomy (GTDB): domain Bacteria; phylum Pseudomonadota; class Gammaproteobacteria; order Beggiatoales; family Beggiatoaceae; genus Thiomargarita; species Thiomargarita nelsonii_A. The sequence goes on from LUTY01000965.1 coordinate 656, forward strand.
TCAGCCTGCGTGCCAAATTAAAAATAGCCGTCGATCTGGCCCGCATCCTGGGAAAAATCCATCAACAGGATGTTATCCATCTGGATCTCAATAGCAAAAATATTCTCATCGGAGACAAGCCGCCGGCGGTCCATGTTATCGATCTGGGATCGGCTTCCCGTATCACCGGCAATGTTCATCAAAAAGTCCGGCCCGACCAGATGCTGGGAACCCTGCCGTATATCTCACCGGAACAAACCGGAAGAATCAACCGTGCTGTGGATGAGTGCTCGGATCTTTATTCTCTTGGGGTGGTTTTATATGAACTCATGACCCGACACCTGCCCTTTGATTCAAAAAATCCGATGGAGCTTATCCATCACCATCTTGCCCGGGT
>LUTY01000966.1 GCA_001640045.1 Candidatus Thiomargarita nelsonii
TGCGCTGAATGCCTTTTTGTCTGAAAAAAATCACTCGGCTGTGACGAATATCTTGCACAATCTTGAAACTGTTAGCAGTAGCTTGGCAGCACATACTGATAGTATTGATGTTGTCATGTCAAATGTCGTACATTCCACTGAAAATCTTAATAAAATAAGTGAACAAGTCACTATCCTACTTTCCCAATTAGAGAACAGCCTAGTGGCTATTGAAAATAGTTCTAAGGCTTTTGTCAAAATTGCTAATACTGTCGAAGACACATCTAATGTTTTCATCAACACGACGGATAAGGTTAATAAAGTCGTTGAATCTATTGATAATACGACAGGAATGATTGGTCAAACCGCCCAAGATATTAGCGTTGCCGTCATAGAAAGCCGCCGGGATATGGACTATTTCACCCGCCAAGCATTGCCGGAAGTGACTAACTCTTTACGCGAATTGCGAGTTTTATTAGTCAGTTTGCGTAACTTTGCTCAAGAATTAGAACGTAAACCCAACATGCTCTTATTTGGTAAATCTAAAGTACCCTCAGGACCAGGTGAATGATGCTAAAACGAAAACAATTACATTCTCAAGGGCGTTTCTTTGTACTACTTCTACTTTTGCTCACGGCAAATAGCGTGCCAGCCGATACATTCAAACGCTCCTATCTATTAGATATCCCCTTGCCAACGATACCGCCAGCCAATCCTACGGGTAAAACGCTACTGGTATCCATGCCAAAAGCAGCCCCCGGGTTTGATACGCCAGGGCAGGTATATATTCGCACAGCTTATCAACTTGAATATTATAGTAAAAGCCAATGGGTTGACACGCCTGCACGGATGCTTTTGCCACTGTTGGTGCATCGTCTCGAAGTGACCGGACAATTTCAGGCAGTATTGTCAGCGACGACTTCTACCATCGCCAGTGATTTACGCTTAGACACTGAAATAGTGCGTTTACAACAAGAGTTTTTGACCTATCCGAGTCAAGTTTTTCCAATAAGTTATCGTCAATAGAGGGATATGCCAAGGCACCGAGTT
>LUTY01000976.1 GCA_001640045.1 Candidatus Thiomargarita nelsonii
AACAACCGGTGATAAGTACTGAGCGATTAGATAATAAGGATTTAGGTGTTTTAAGCTGCCGTTCAAATTCTGAGTCTGCTAAGTTGATCAAATTTAGCTCGGTGCCCCCCCAAGTCAGCGATTTTTTCCTAAATAATTGCCGCCTGGGTAACACTACCGTGACACCTTCAAAAGATAAGTTAAAATTAAAGATGAAAAATAACCCCTTAGAAGTTTTTTTAGAACCCAGTGTATGGACTTTGAAACATTTCATTTCTGTGTGCTCTAAAGTCCCTTGAATATAATCTTCTCCTCCCAATTGATGATAATTTTTCCACAACCCACTGGCTTTCAATTCCTCAAGGGGAATTTGTTTTTCCGGCTCGAAGGTGAACTTGTCATCAACAAATGTGACAATGCTGCTGATAATATCCTTTTTGAAATTGAGTTTATCAATTTTAGGAGGATTTTGTCTTTTAAGCCTAAGCAACTTGGTAAATAGGTTTATTTCATAAAACCTCCTAAATTGTTCATAAGGTGTCAATTTTGCTTTCGGCGGCACGTATTTTGGTAAAGACGGCTTGTTCAACTGGGCATCTTTTACCATTTCCACAATCTCTGTGCTAATCCGCATATATTCAAAAGAAGCTTTGATAAGCTCAAAGTTTAGAACCGACTGAGCCATAGTCGGTTCAAATAAGTCTTTATTGACAGAGATTGCCAAATACAATTTGTCATCAATAAAGGACAAATAGACTGGCTTTTCTATGCGGCGATGAAATGTCAAAAGGCGGTGCTTAAAATCGGTAGTAACAAGCTGGTGTGCTATCGCCGGGTTATCGCTGTAAATGGCAAAACTACGCGCAAATTCAGGGGATTCTGGGAACATCAGCCTTATTATGTTGGTATCTTGCCTCGGTTTTTCAGCTGGGACAACGAACGTAACTCCTTCAATATTCAAGTTAAGATTGAACTCAAAAAATAATCATCGAAAAATTGTGACATAGGAATCGCCTGCTTTTTTTGCGGCATTGACTTCAGAAAATATCATGGCTATTTTACCAAAAGTAGCCTCAACATAATCTTCTCCACTCCACCGATCAAGCCGTTTCTTAAATAACCGGCTGCTATGAAACACTTTAAGGGGGACTTTTCCTTCAGGATCGTAACTCAAATTTTCATCAATAAAGCTAACAATAGGGCGAATAATCAGGTGTTTGAAATTTAGCCTATAAGTTGATTTCATCTCAATATAGAAAGAAATTATTTCAGGAATAAGGGCTGTCATAACGAAAAGGGTAACAATGCCTAATATAACAGCATTCTGATTACATTTTAGGGATGGAAGACTCAGTATCCACAAAATAGCTACTATCATCAGTATGCTGTAGCTAATCGAAATAATTATTTTAACAATATGGAGATATTTCATTAATATAAACATGAAAATTGCCAAAAAAGATACTCCAGGCGAGGGCTCGACATCGCTTAAAAATAAAAATGTTAATACAATAGAAATATCCTTACCTGGAAGACTCAGCATCCCCAAAATAGCTACTACCATCAGTATGCCATAGATAATCAAACTAATTCTGTGCTTAGTGAGAATAGCTTGACGTTGTTTTTCTAACGCGACTAAGCTGGGTTTTAAATGTAACTCATAAAAGGTTTTAAATTCGTTGTCAGTTCTCATCATATACACTCATAAAGTTAATGCTCGATAAGTAGGCGTCCAAAATAAATTTTGGACTCCTAATGGGTATAACATTTTTTTTTACATTAAAAATTTCTGCGGGGCATGAGCTAGTCGAAACGAAGTAACGCTACTAAATGACAACCAAAACGCAAATTCACCCCGTGCGAAATCCGTTGTACTATGGCAAAAACTCTACCGGCAACCAATAAACGGTTTTACCATAGAGACTATGATCATAGCGATAATTATCATCCGAGCCTAGAGGTGCTGATGGCTCAAATTCTAATGATTCAGGGACTTTTTTACCTTTGTCACTCAAAGGGCAGGAGATAGAAGTTGGATATTTCGGCCTAAACGCCACTTTTTGTGTGGAATCATTGGACACCTTTTGCAACACTTTCCTGATTTCAGTCACCCAGTTGACTAGCAAACTCACTTCACAGTCTTCGATTTTTCGGCGTATCTCGTCCAAGCTATATTGTAAGAGTGGGCTATCTTGACGGATAGGTAGTACTTGCTTACGTTGCTTCGCTAGCCATTCTCTCAGCACAAGATGACTTGGCGGATAACGGCCAATCAAGTCTTGTATTTGTTTTCTCAGTCGATAGACAAACGCGGTCCGTTGTTTTTGTACCGGAAGCGCCTTTTCAAAGCCTTTGAGTAGAGCCAACCAATCCGCTAATTGAGTCGCCGTCATCCAGACTTCTTCTTGGACTTTAGAAGCGTCAATGGGAATATAAAAAACATCTCCCTGTGCCGCGACATGATAATAATTTGGCTTGATATCAAGTATAGGAATATGGATTGGATAGGTGTACCAGATATTTCCACCCGCTATTTCGACACTAGGATTGTTGATATCTTCAGGTTTTTTGTAAGCTAAGAGCTTGTCTAGCGTATCGATGGGGCGCAAGCCAAGTGTCGTATTCCAAGGAATCGTGTGATCATATTTGACCCAGCCCATCGGCTTTGATGCGAGCGAAGAAAAAGGTTTGTCTTTTAGACTGTGTGCCTTTAAGATGAGATAACGCTGATATAACCTATCTTCGGCAAAGATAAAATACAATTCAAAGCGGGTTAATTGTTCACAATTGCCATTGCATGGCCCTTTATAAGCGGGGTAAACTGGCATATGACTGCTAGGCGTTTTCACAAACACTTTGCGATCTAAACCTTTCTTGCTCTGAAGTGGCTTGATACGACATAATAAATCATATCCTTCCATCCACCCAAGCGGAGTATCTGTTCCCATTTTTCTGACTTGTACACGTTGTACCCCCGAAGACGGATGCTTGACGACTTTGACTGGTAATAAATACTCTCCAAATGCTTGGGTTGAGCTTGAATGGCTAGCGTCAAAAGTCGGATACACAGGCGCATCATGGCGCAAAACCCACACACCTTGGTTAGTGTCGAGAGTACCATTCTTATCCGTCATCACCGGCTTAAAATTTTTTTTATGTTGTATCCCACATTTTTCTCCTTAAAACCGACATTCCGCACTTGACAATTGAATTTTTTGATTTTCTTTGTCTCGTGAGAGGAACAAACCGATTAAAATTATAACTCATTGATATTATTTAAATATTACTGAATTGAACGTTTGGGTGATCAAATAAAATTGAAAGAGAGAGATTTTAGTGTGACTGAATCTAATCAATTCAGGTCAACCCATAAATTTCAAGTGCGTATCGACCAAAATAATGAATTATCTTTCGTTTGACCTCATCCAAATTAGT
>LUTY01000968.1 GCA_001640045.1 Candidatus Thiomargarita nelsonii
TTTCAAATCGCCTGTCTTAATTGGATTATAGGGACGACTTCACTATGAACCAACTCCCAGCCACTAAAGATCAACATAACTAATTTCAAATTCACCCCCCGATTTCCTGCCTGCACTCGCGGATCAGAGGCATATTGCTGCAATTGGTTTTTGGCCTCCTCAATTTTTTCTTGTAACAACTCCTTGGTGAAATCGCTACGTTTAATATACTTGAGTTCAATCAAATAAGCATATTTCACTTTATCATATTTGGAAAAAAACGGTTCTAGGTACAAATCGACAAAGCCTTTTCCCATCTCCTCCTCAGTGCGGGTGATGTAATAGTCCGTCACATTCAGGTAAACTAACAAAAACGTTTGAACCACTTTTTCTCCACTCAAATAATCCCGAATGGAAGTTTGCTTCTCCACTTCTTGAGCCAAAAATTGAAAAACGGGTTGCCATTCACCTTTGTAAGCCATGTTGCGAACCAAGTTAGCAAACTGCCACAAATCAATACTAAATACGTCCACATCTTCATATCCCTCACGGATATAACCGTACATCAAGTTTTGCATGCTACGATTAGGGATAATGAGTTCCTCTTCACTTTGGTAGCTTAACAAACCAAAGTAATACAATAAAGAAATGAAATTCTTGGGTTTGGTTAAATCTTCTACCGGAAAACTTGGGACAATCTCGGCACTAATTCCCCCCGTTTCGATAATCGCTCTGAGGCGACTGAAGTTACCATTCAATTTTCTATCAAGCACGACCAAATGACGCAGTTTTTCATAATCCACTTTGACATTGGGATCAATCATCTGTTTAGGAGACTTTCCTGATTCCAACAGATTGTTAACAAAGTATAGAACCATCTCAGTATTGAAGAGACGGCTTGTGGCTTCATCTGAAAACAGGTAATTACCATACCACACTTTCATCAAAGCGAGCGTTTCATTCAACTCCGGTAACGAACAGCCATTATCCCGATAATATTCCAACATTTCAATGACCTTCTGTTCCCTCAATCCCAAAATCTCATTGAAA
>LUTY01000969.1 GCA_001640045.1 Candidatus Thiomargarita nelsonii
GCTAACAATTTAGAAGCATGTTGTATTTTGTGATATTCACCTTTTTTGGTGTTGCGGGTAGCTGCTTTTAAGCTGGGTTCAAGTTGTTGTTTATCAATTTTTTCTACTTCGGTATTTTTTGGAATTGAATTTTCTTTAAATCCTTGCCCATAGAATTTCTTAAGCGTCTCAAGGTCAGCAATTAACCAAGCCTCCATCGTTTGTACCATTAACTGGCAATGTTCATCATCAATCTTTGGCAAATCCCAGTTGTCCCTCAGCCATAAATGTTGACAAGCTGTGGTGCGTACTGGGGCTTCGGCATCGACTAGCAAAACATTAAAAGCATTTGGATTTGCCTTTAAAGCGATTTTGAAATCTCTAAAGGCGTTGTTACGAGAACCGCAGACAGTTAAATTCCATTTAATCTTCTTTTGACGTGCTCTTTTAACTAAGCTACCTAAGAAACGGCTAAACCCTTGGTGTATTAAAGCTTTGGTATTTCTACCATCACCACCACCTTCAAGAAAAATGTGAATTTCTGTTACCATGGTTTGCCGCCTATATGACCCATACGCCAAAGATCCCCAATCGTATAATTTTCTAGCCAATCTTTAAGCGGCTCTGGTTCAAGACGACGCAAGTGGCTACCCTCATTATCACGCTCACAGACTAGCACGGATTCTGGAGGCAGGGTGGAAATTAAAGCATCCGAATGGGTTGTCACAATCAGTTGGGTCCTTTGTGAGGCTTCAATGAGCAGCTCAGCAATTGTTCCCAAAATATCGGGATGAAGACCAATTTCTGGTTCTTCAATGCACAGCAATGGTGGTGGACTTGGATCAAGGAGCAAGGCCATTAAAAATAAATAGTGTAACGTACCATCAGATAGACGGGTGGCGGCAATGGGTTGCGTAAGTCCTTGTTCGCGGATAAATATCTGCACCGTACCACCAATGATTTTTATACTGAGTTCAGACGCATCCGCATAAAACTTTTGAAACTGTTCAATAACAGGTTGATTACCCAGTTGAAATTGTAAGTTATTTA
>LUTY01000970.1 GCA_001640045.1 Candidatus Thiomargarita nelsonii
CTGCTTGGACTGAGTTTTTTAGGCATGTCTGTCTACGAGTGGACACATCTCTTCCATGAAGGATTCACTTTCGATACAAATGTGTTCAGTACGTCGTTTTTCAGCATCACGGGTTTCCACGGCGCACATGTTGTGGTAGGACTCTCTATATTTATCGCTATGTTCGTGCCTGCGCTGATGGGAAAGGTGAATAAAGGCTTTGTGAAAAGCGGCTCCCTATATTGGCATTTCGTCGATATCATTTGGTTTTTTGTTGTTTCTCAGGTGTATTATTGGTAATGAAGCGAATCTATGGGCTTGCCATTTTATTGGGTGTGCAAGCAAACGCTGTGTTTGCAGCCCCGCCCTACGGTGCTTTTGCCCCAGAATCCACAATTGATCCAAGCCTCTTGCAAATTGAGGAGAGCGAATATCTTGGCTCCCGTCTGCTTGATAACTACAAGCTTATGGATGTGGACGGACAGGAATTCACTCTCGGCGAAATGATGGGTAAACCACTTATCCTCCTTTTGTCCTATTATGGGTGTGAGGGCAGTTGTCCGACATTAAACACTAGCCTAAAACAAGTCCTCCGCAAGATAGATCGATTCCAGATAGGAACAGATTACAAGGTACTTACTGTTTCTTTCGACAAAAACGATACAGCGGAAACGATGAGTGATTTTGTTGATAAGCTTGATATTCCAGTCGAGATGCATGAAGGTTGGCGGCATGCCATTCTGAAGCAGAAGAAAACCGACGTGGATAAGCTGACTGCTAGTCTGGGCTACAAATATTTCTGGTCTCGGGCAGATCAGGTATTTCTTCATCCCAATGTATTGATTTTTCTGACACCAGAAGGCAGGGTGGCGAGGTATCTGTACGGCACTGCTATAGACAAGGACACTTTGGAACTGGCTTTGATTGATGCAGACTGGAATAGGATTGCTAATTCCACAAGTGTTATCGACATGTTGGTGGGAGTGTGTTACAGCTACAACTTTCAAGAAGGCAAGTACACGCTTAATTATTCTTTGTTTGTGGGATTT
>LUTY01000971.1 GCA_001640045.1 Candidatus Thiomargarita nelsonii
ACAAGGGATTGCCCCTACATGCAAATATTGTAGGGGCAATCCCTTGTGGTTGCCCTATTTATTTTTGGAAGTTGCCTTACGCATTGTCAGGCCAATAAAAATGTGTTATGCACAGCTTAAATATCAAAAAAATCCATAAAAAAACAAGGTTTTAAGTGGTCTGACTATTTCCGCGTAGATTGGCCAACAACGGATGAGTTTGAGTTGGTCTATCATATTTGGTCTTATGAGATTAATACCTTGGTATCGGCTCATATTTATATTCCTAAAAAACCGGGGCACTATGTCTCCGTCTATGATATTTATACTCCTGCTGCTTTTTTTGAGCGGGATATTCATGAAATGTTTGGGGTGTATTTTGAAGGCTCGCCAAATATGGAGCCGTTTATTCTCACAGAATGGGATGGACCACCGCCCATGTTGAAGTCGTTTTCTAGTCTTGGTTATGTTGAAGAGACTTTTAAATGGCAAGATTATTCGCCTGAATGGTTAAAAGAAATTGAGGCGAAAGGGGGCGGGATTGTAGAATAAGGATGGATGGAGGACAACGAATCAGTCTACATGTATTCGTTGTCTTCCATTAAGTACCTATTCACAAATTCTTAGGGTATGAAAGGAGTCGGCCAGATTTATCTTGGACGAGCGCATCAATGTCAAACTGGGGTATTCGAGGAATGCCCGGTGATGAATTGGCGTTGAACTATAAAGTGAAGGTATAAAATTTATGCCTAAATTGGCTGAAAGCGATGCAGAAATAATCGCATGTTTCCGAGTTATGTCTCAGCTCAGAACTCATCTAAAAAAAGATGATTTCTTACCGACTATTCGTGCTATGGAACGCGAGGGTTACAAATTAGCCTATATCGAAGACTCTGGTGCTGTCGTAGCGGTTGCCGGCTACAGAATATACAGCAATCTTTTTATGGGCAAACATTTGTATGTTGATGATCTGGTAACAGACGAGAGAGAGCGTTCAAACGGGCATGGCGAAAGAATGATTTTGTGGCTGAAAACCTTAGCAATAAAA
>LUTY01000972.1 GCA_001640045.1 Candidatus Thiomargarita nelsonii
CTAATTTAACTTTTGAACCATCATTATAATTTGAAATTAATCAATTTTGTTAATAGCATATTTTTATGCGAGCAAAACTATAATTTATTACTATTCATAACCAATTGTTTGATATTTTTTTTTATTGATAGTCTCTTTTTGACTCCAATTGACATAAAACTATTATTACATCATATGTAATCACATAATTGCTTATGTTAACATGTGGTTATTTAATCATAAATTTAGATTTTATTGGTGCGAAATGTAGGGTGACATGGGTGGGAATATAACAATTGGACTCTATTTTGACAAAATCGCCTATTGTCACATGACCGTCAATGACGGTATTGGTGCCAATGACTACATGATTTCCCACTTGAGTTTGTTCGCGAATAATGACATGATGACCGGTTTGGAAATATTCTCCGATGCTGACATCCGCATAAATGATTGTGCCGCTGCGAATGCGGGCGCCTTTTCCAAAGTCTACTGGCGAACATTCCGTTTTGTATTTGAGTCCAATAATGCAGCCGGGCTGAATGTTACAATCTTGTTCAGCTTGCATAAATGGCTGAGTCATTCTGCCTCCAAAATACGTTGACAAATCGTAATTATTTGCATTGCAACCATACCGCAATGCCATTAAGTTAAGGAAAATGGCCTGTTCGTAGTAGGCGATTTATCGCCTATTACGAACCTTAACTTAATGGCATTGAGCCAGTGACTCTTGAAAATCCACATTTTATTCTCTATGCCTACGCTCGCTTATTAGGCGACTTCAGCATGAAACCTAAGACCAAGCGCACCCATAATTTTTAAGATGATATCAAAGTTTGGGTTGTTCTCGCCTGACAAAGCTTTGTCAAGACTTTCTCGTGAAAGACCTGCCTCGTATGCAACTTGATACATACCTTTTGCCCTGGCAATATCACCTAAAGCTTTTGCTATAAATGCGGCATCTCCATTGGCTTCTTCAAGACAGGCTTCAAGATAGGCTGCCGACTCTTCTGGTGTTCTTAGATGCTCTGCTACATCATAAGGTGTC
>LUTY01000973.1 GCA_001640045.1 Candidatus Thiomargarita nelsonii
CGAGAACGTTTTTGTTGATCTTTTCTCCTTTAGGTCTTTTCAGCAGCTCGCCAATCAGGGCTTCTAGCCCCTGAACCGTTTCAGCATAACCCTCCTCTGTCGGTTTTAGCCTGGTTTCCTCCATGATGCCTTCAAGCAATGAAGGTACTGCCTCTTGTTCAGCGGTGAGCACTTCCGGTTCTAATGCGTATGTTTCTGCCATGTTATATTTCCTTTAAAAAGACGGGGAGCGTCGCGTGTTAATCCATTAAACACACGACACGCACTCAGAAGTGCAAGGCGTACCTTCTAGGCACTTGGATTACTTTTTATCCAATTTCCCCACCAAAGACAAAGTAAAAGCCGCCCCCATATATTTGAAATGCGGACGCATTTTCATATTAACCCGATACCAACCGGGTTCACCTTCCACATCTTCGACAGTAATTTCAGCCTTTCGTAACGGCTTGCGAGCACGAACCTCAGCAGTCGCACCATCAGCATCATGTATATATTGGCTTAGCCATTTATTCAGACCGGCTTCGAGATCAACACGCTCTTTTGCACTACCAAGTTGTTCGCGTTGCAACACTTTAATATAGTGCGCCAAGCGGTTGACGATAAACATATAAGGCAACTGGGTACCCAACATATAATTGGTTTTGGACTCATTGCCCTCCGGCGTGTTGGGATAATTTTTGGGCTTTTGCACCGAATTCGCGGAGAAAAAGGCCGCATTATCACTATCCTTACGCATAGTCAGGCCAATAAAACCTTCCTCTGCCAATTCATATTCGCGCCGATCCGCGACTAACACTTCTGTCGGGATTTTTGTCTTCAATTGCCCCTGGGATTCAAATTGATGGAGGGGCAAATCTTCTACCGCGCCGCCACTTTGAGGTCCGATGATATTTGGACACCAGCGATATTTGGCAAAGCTATCTGTCAAACGGGTGGCAAAAGCATAAGCGGTGTTGCCCCAGAGATAATCGTTGTGAGAGCCCTTGACATTTTCTTCATAGTTAAAGGCTTTCACCGGATTATTTTC
>LUTY01000974.1 GCA_001640045.1 Candidatus Thiomargarita nelsonii
CTTGCCAAGTCAGAACCAGACCACTAATTGTGCAAATGACTAAGAATGCTAATGAGACATAACCGAGCAATTGGTAATGACTCAGATTACCTTTACCACGTACTAACCAGTGTCGAACGACAAACCAAAGCATTGGCAATAACATAACAATACCCAATAAAGTATGCAAAATCACACCAAATTGGTTAAATTCACTAAACGGCAGCAAATAAATCGCAAAACCGGTAATGGACTCGAATACCAACAATGCACCTATAAGTCCAGTCAGCGAGGATCGCCACTCACGAGCAGCATCAATTGGAGCTGCGGATACACCGCTTGTTTGAGAGGTTGTCATAATATAATCTCCTATTTTATATAATAAATAAAAGATGCAGAAATAAAAATGTGGGTAGTGGTGCAATGTGGGTGATGGTCAGGAGTGCAAGGCGTACCTTGCACGAAAGGTGATGGTCAGGAGTGCAAGGCGTACCTTGCACGAGAGCCACCACGTTTTTTCTCGTGCAAGGTACGCCTTGCACTCCTGATGAATGTTATCACCCACATTGCACCACTACCAAAAATTGAACATCGACATTTTTCAAGCCAGCCGGTATCTCAATTCCGGGTGAACGCATCGTTATCCCTGCCTGAAATGCCGCATAGTTGACGTAGGAATATGTGTATTATACCCATTTTGGCTGGAGCCATTTTGCAACTGGCTCCGTAACGTTTTAGGTTGAATCGGAAATGTTACGGACGGTGTTGCAAACCCCGTCCAGCAAGAAACAGACTCCAGTAGAGAATATTGATTATGGATTAAGCAAAAACGAAAAATCCGTATCAATCTGTTCTTCAAGATTGCGTACCTTTTCAACAAAGGCGAGAGCTTCTTCGCCAGATTTGAGAGCGATACGCTCTTTCAGTTCCGGTGTCCCTGGAAATTTGCTAAGGCCTTCGCGCCATATTGCCAGTGCTTTTGGAAATTCTCCATTTTTTGCAAGTGCGTCACCAAGGCCAATGTATGTACGCACATGGTAAGAACGTA
>LUTY01000975.1 GCA_001640045.1 Candidatus Thiomargarita nelsonii
CATTGTTCAACGCGAGCGTGGCTTGGTTGCCGGTGATGCCAAATATGCCCATCAACCTTTTTGCATATCAGTACACAAAAAAAAGCCTCGCGTTGACGGACGCATATTATACGCCTTTTAAAATAAGTGTCAATATTTTTTATTATATTTATTTTTTATATCTTAATAAGTCGGGATAATGGATCAATATTCCTTTCTTGCCCCGCCGTGACGCGATACTTCCTTGTTTTATTAATAAGTAGATATGTTGTGTAGAGTATCCCGATTTTTGTGCCGCATCTCTTACTGATATATATTCATTTTCTTCAGCTAATATCCTTGGTCTACCTCGTTCCCATTTTTCGCCTCTTTCTTCAATATGCATTTGCAGGCTCGCCAAGTTGACCCATGAACCACCAGCATTAGTGCCTGATTGATGCCCATTAACAATACCATCATTCAACATTTTATAAATCCGCGCCCGCGACAACCCAAACCGCTCAGACGCCTCTCTGATACTAAGCTTTTCCATGTTCGCCTCCGTTAATGTCAAGTGTTTTTGTAATATTATAGGTGCTAAACGTTAAGCGTCAATGCCATTAAGCCTGTCCCGACCTTAGGAGATTTATAAGGATAATTCATTGATTTTGAAATAATTATAATATGCTGGACGGGGACGTTCTCTGCGAGGTACCCGTCCAGCACAGAAAAAAATAAATTATTGTTCCGTCGTACCGAGTTACGGGGCATCAGATAAGCCTGGTTATGGCATACCGATACGGTGTCGCTATAGGTGTACACCGTTTTATGCGTAATCCTATATTTCACCTCTGTTCCCTCCCGTAAACTGTATCAATTGTTTAGGTGCAAGCGTTCAAATTGATAAGCGAGCGAGCGAGGATTGCGTTCATCGATCAAAACCAACTCCAGTGTGGGTTGGCCCGTCTGGCTAAATCAATCCTAGATCGTTTAGAGGAGTCCAAACTTTAGTTTGGACATCCAAGATAAATCTTGGACTCCTACCAAAAGTTTAGAGGAGTCCAAACT
>LUTY01000986.1 GCA_001640045.1 Candidatus Thiomargarita nelsonii
GGCCTTTGTTTACCGTTTGCTTTTGGGATATATATCCTTTTAAGCGGCTTGGCCTTATACCCATTTAATCTCTTGCGAGACTCATCCATCAGTCTTTTTGTCAACTTGACTCTTTCTTTGGGACTGATAGCCCTGTAGTTATCTATTCCAGGTGTTTTACTACCTTTGTTGTCCTGAGTAACTTTTCTGATACTTAATACAATATTACACGATGAACGTCTTAATAATTTAATCAGACTATTAGCTTTAGAATACTGACCGTCTAAGGTTGCTTTGTAAATGCGCTTTTGTAGGTTAAATACTCGTTTTTCGATATTTTTCCATGCCAGGGCTCCCCAGTCCCAGCCCTCCTTGAAATACTGGACATCAATTAGTCTCCAGTTAAGATAGGTTTCACTGTGGATTGGTGCCCAAGCACGGTCAAATCCATCAAACGCCAGATGGGAGAAGAAACCAAGGTGGAAATGGCTGAACAAGCTTATACGCCACAAGAAATTTCTGCCATTATTCTAAAACGTCTCAAGGGCATTGCCGAAACTTACTTAAAGCAACCCGTCGAAAAAGCCGTTATCACTGTTCCTGCCTACTTCTCCGACGCGCAACGTCAAGCCACCCGCGAGGCTGGTGAAATTGCTGGACTAGAAGTCGTCAGAATGCTCAATGAGCCTACGGCAGCCGCTCTTTCTTATGAAGCCGAACAAAAAGCGCACAAACGTATTTTAGTCTACGACTTGGGTGGCGGTACTTTTGATGTGTCAGTTGTCAGCATTGAAGATGATGTGGTAGAAGTGCTCGCCAGTCATGGTAATAACAAATTGGGCGGTGACGATTTTGACCAAAAAATCATCAATCACATTGTCAAACACATTAAAGAAAACTCAAAGGTGGATATCCATGCATCACGTAAAGCCATGGCGCGTATCAATCGCGCCGCAGAGGTGGCAAAACGGGCGCTGTCTGATCAACCCTTTGTGACAATTGAAGAAGAATACCTAGATGAGCATGAAGGTGTGCCAGTTCACCTCTCTCTTGAATTGGCTCGACTGGACTACGAGGAATTGATTGCAGATTATATTGACGAAACCTTGGAAGCCGTACACATTGCCCTTAACGGTGCCAATCTCACCGCTTCTGATATTGATGAAATTCTACTGGTTGGCGGAAGTACTCGCACCCCGATTGTGAGTGAGCGTTTGGCAGAAAAATTTAATTTACAACCTCGTCTTGATGTGGATCCCGATTTATGCGTTGCGAGCGGTGCCGCGATTCAGGCTGCCATGATTGCTGGAACGGATGTCTCCGCTTCGGCGGTTTTAGTCGATATTACGCCCTATACCTACGGTACCAGTGCCATTGGTGAACTTCATGGAGATTGGTATCCTCATAAATATGTCCCGATCATTCATAAAAACAGTGCGCTTCCTTTGACGAAAAGCGAAGTTTTCTACACCATGAGGGACAATCAGGAGGCGGTGGAAGTCAAAATTTTTCAAGGTGAAAAACATGATGCCTTGGATAATACCCCAATTGGCGAATTTTTGGTGGAGGGACTCAGTAGAGTCGCACAAGGCAATCCCATTTTACTTTCATTAGATTTGGATTTAAACGGCATTCTACATGTATCTGCCAAAGAAAAAAACACGGGATTAGAAAAATCTATCGTTATCGACAATGTCATTTCTCGGTTTGAAGAAGCGGAAATGGAGGCGGCTAAAGAGCGCATTCAGGAAATTTTCGGTGAAGAGGAGACTGTGGTTGTCGATAAGAAGGCTGACGCTCACCATGCTGTCGTGCAAGCGCGTGCTTTGGTAGAAAAGGCTGAGCGCATGTTAGAAGATGCTTCTCCCGAGGATCGGGAAGATATGGTCAATGTGATTGAGACCATCAATGATGCTATTGCCAAAGAAGATTTTGCAGCACTCAAAGATCCGATGGATCAATTGTCTGATATTCTTTACTATTTGGAGTCATGATGGAACGTTGTCCGGTATGCAAGGCGCGTCTTAAAGCAGATACAGATATCTGTCCCCGTTGCAGCACTGAGCTGTCAATGCTATTGAGCATTGAAAATCAAGCCAAAAACTTTTTTTATCAAGCCATTGATAGATTTGAATCAGGTGATTTGAGTGGTGCCACGCGGGTAGTGGAGCAATCTCTTGAATTAAAAAGAGAGCCGCTGACACTGGCGTTGCAGGGCTTTATTGCTAGCTTCAAATCCGTTAATCATTAGTAGAACTCGTGCAAGGTACGCCTTGCACTCCAACGATCCTCGCCCAAGATAAATCTGGCCGACTCCAATATCCCGATGAAACTACTAGCCATTGATACCACCACAGATGTCTGCTCTTGTGCTTTATACCTAGACGGAGATATACAAGATCGCTCTGTCATTGCCCCTCGTCAACACACGGCTCTTATTTTACCGATGGCAGATGAGTTGTTGCATGAAGCCGGTTTGAAACCAATACAATTAGATGGTGTCGCCTTTGGGCGTGGTCCTGGCAGCTTTACTGGTTTACGCATCGCCAGCGGCGTAGCCCAAGGTATCGCTTTTGCAGCCGATATACCCGTTGCACCCATTTCCTCCTTAGCCGCCTTAGCGCAAGCAGCTTACATTGAAAACGGTGCTGATAAAGTATTAGCCGCAATTGATGCTCGCATGAGTGAAATTTATTGGGGATTTTATATTATTGACAAACAAGGCATTATGCGACTTGAAGGTATCGAGAATGTCAGTGCGCCAGATAAAATTAATTTACCCAGTACAGAACAATGGTATGGCGTAGGCAGTGCTTGGACCCTTTATGCAGAAAAATTGGGTGTGCAACACTATCAAGGCGATAGATACCCACAAGCCCGTGCCATGATTCCACTCGCCTTAGCCGCTTTTCATGAAGGACAGGTTGTTAGTGCAGAAAATGCTTTGCCTGTCTATTTGCGTAATCAAGTAGTCGCACGTCCAAGATAAATCTTGGACTCCTTATAATAAAATATCATGCTTCCCACAATCACCATCGTAGGCCGTCCCAACGTCGGCAAATCCACTCTATTCAATGCCTTAACAAAAACCCGTGACGCTCTAGTTGCTGATCAACCCGGTTTAACCCGTGACCGAAAAATAGGTCGAGGGCGTGTCGGTGGGCGGGATTATTGGCTGATTGATACCGGCGGACTCAGTGAAGAAGGCGATCCTATACTTGAGCACATTACTCAACAAGCTTTGTTAGCTGTACAAGAAGCTGATTGTGTACTTTTTCTGGTTGATGGACGCGCAGATTTAAGTGCTGCCGATGAAAGCCTCGCTCAAAATTTACGCCAATCCAATACTCCAATTCATCTTGTTATCAATAAAACGGAAGGCTTGCAAAAAGAATTAGTGAGTGCTGAATTTCATCGACTCGGATTCGGAG
>LUTY01000977.1 GCA_001640045.1 Candidatus Thiomargarita nelsonii
AAGGTAGAAGGTTGTATTTATAGTGTTTGTCGATATAGATACGTATCATTTAAATTCCGGGGGAAAGTTTTAGATATTGATATTGAACAACGCAATTTCATTGTGCTATTGGTTAGTGCAGATATTGTTAAAATTAAAAGAGAGGTTAATGAGAGGGAAATTTGGAGACGGAGCCAATCATTTTCTGAATATGAAAGAGCTGATGAAGGGCAGAGTATTTTTGGCACAGAAGTTGACGAGTTTCATAAAAATCTTCAAGCCGAAAACGCTGAGGAAGACAGGTTAATTAGAGCCGTTCGTAAGAATGCCGAAAACTATAGATCAAATATTTCTGGCAAAACAACTGCTGTTCGTTGGTCTGCATTAACAAACTAACCGGTAACACGCATTTTCTTGGCATGAGATTTTAGACTCTAATGCCGGACGGGGTTTGCAATTTGCAAATCCCTTTGTTCTCCCGTAAATATTAAAAAGCAAATAAACTCAAAATGTTAAGATTAACTTAATTGTATTGACCCTACACATGCTACTTATATATCCCTGCTTAGATCACAATTCTGTTGTTAATACAAGATGCTCAAGTGTTAAATAAAAAAAGATTAACCCAGAAACGTCAGATAACTGGAGATAATTAATGATGAAACTACAAAAATTGTTTGTTTGGATAATTTGCTTGGGTTTAATCAGCTCATGTTCCAACGTGCCTAACCAATCCCTTAGTACAGAAAATCCACTAGAAACGGATAACCACTCTCTATCCCAATCTTCTCAAAAGTCGCCAGTTCAACCCGCACTTTCGGCTGAGCAACAAGACTCCAGTAGCAGTGAACTAAACCGGATGCTTATTGAAGCCGTCGTTAATAGCAATATTGAAAAAGTCAAAGAATTGCTAAAAAAAGGAGCAAATGTTAATACAAAAGATGTCAATAACATGACTCCTCTTCACAAAGTTGCCTTTACTGGCAATGTGAAAATAGCCAGATTATTAATAAAAAATGGAGCAGACGTTAATGCTCGGGCTATAAA
>LUTY01000978.1 GCA_001640045.1 Candidatus Thiomargarita nelsonii
CGAAACCAAAGTGTCATTTTTTTTGAGCAATATTCGACAAAGCTTTAATAAAGCTTTAACGTCAATTGCTACATCAGGGCGATAAGGCGCGTCAATCAAACAGCGGCCTTCTCCGGCTGTAAATGATTGTTGACCCAGTTGATTATCCAGAAATGCGAGCCAAGCTTGACCAGTCAAACTCGCTACTTCATTCCGTGGATATTTTGTGATATAAAATCGTCGTAATAGCGTGGAAATTTCTTGAACCAGTTTTTTTGGCTCATCAGAATAGGCTTTTTCCAATTTTTTCAGTTTGCGTAGTGCAATTCGTTTAGGTGCATTGCGCTTTCTTAATCTTAGTAGCCAGATTGATACTAATATCAATAGTAGCAATAATGCCAGTAGTAACCACCAGCCGGGGGCAAGTGGCCACAAGATACTGATTGGCTCTGGTAAATGTATATCACGTAATGGTAGTTGTTGTTCCATGTTTTTAAAATAACTACAATGATCGTAGGTAAGCAGGGATAAGTCAAAACCTAATCTTCGCTGGGTTTTGACTTATCCCTTCTTATAAAGTTAAACTTGGCGATATAGGTCACTACCTTCCTGCCGATTTCATCGGGGATTATGGAATGCACCCTATAAAGCCAGTCTCCAAAACCGGACGTGAGACTTTCGCGCTCATCCGGCTCCTCCAGAGCCTGCCGTGTTCCTTGACAGGCTAATGCTTTCGCACTGTAATAGGGCATTACACCAACTGCCGTGGCAGTCTTGCAGGTAATTTCAATCTTCGTGGTGTGTCTCATATACTCCTACGCTACTACTGTAGGGCAGCGGACTCAGCCGTGCGTCATCACCTTTCGGTACCTACGACCACCCGCCCTTAACTCGTCCAACTGTTCATAACCTGCAACTTATTATCACCTGGGAGGGCAGTTTGCATATCTTATCCACCATTGCAGACAAGCTTTGGCTTTAGCCCTCATCCTACCCGACGTAACCGATAGATGATTTTAACAACTTTATCATCCCTCTAGCCATCC
>LUTY01000979.1 GCA_001640045.1 Candidatus Thiomargarita nelsonii
ATCTGTGTTATTGCGAAGGTGGTTTTATGGAGCGGGCACTCGGAACCGTGCAAATGTTGTTAACCAAACCATTGTGCCGACGTGAACCCGTCATATCAAATATGAGACTGAACAATTTACAGGAGCAAGCGGCATGAAAATTTTAATACAGAAAGGTGTTGGTCTTATCGCCAGTTTGATGCTGTTAGCCGGTTTGGCACGAGCCGATGAGATTAAAGTTGGTATGCCGGCACCGGATTTTGAGCTTATGGATCAACAAGGCAAAGTTCAAGCGCTAGAAAGCTACCGTGGTAAATGGGTAGTGCTGTATTTTTATCCCAAAGACGATACCCCTGGATGTACCAAAGAAGCCTGCCACTTCCGCGATGATATTTTTCTGTTAAAAAAGGTCGGGGCACAGGTACTGGGTGTGAGTATCGATACTCGGGAAAGTCATAAAAAGTTTGCTGAGAAATATAGTCTGCCTTTTCCATTACTTGCCGATGTGAAAGGAAAGGTGGCAGAAACTTATGGCTCATTATGGTCTCTGGGGCCGATTCGTTTTGCACGACGACATACATTTATCATTGATCCAGAGGGAAATGTCGGAAAGATTTATCGCCGTGTTGATCCCGATACACATAGTCAGCAGATTATTAATGATCTGAAAGCATTGCAAAAATCACAATAAACTTTGGTAGCACCCCTTAGCACCTATCAGTTTGCCAATCGTAGTATAATAACCTATCATGAATTTCATCCATAGAACCAACAAACACACTTGAGGAAACCAAAATGGTCGATCTGTTTTCGCCTATCACGCTTGGGCTTTATGAACTGCCAAACCGCATTGTTATGGCACCGATGACGCGCAATCGAGCCACTAAAGATGGCGTGCCACAGGCGATGAATGCACTTTATTACGCTCAGCGAGCCAGCGCGGGACTGATTATCACCGAAGCTTCACCCATCTCACCGCAAGGCATCGGTTATCCCAATACACCCGGCATTTATCACAATGATCAGGTGACAGGCTGGCGGAAGG
>LUTY01000980.1 GCA_001640045.1 Candidatus Thiomargarita nelsonii
AACAAGGGGGAGAACTGGCACTTATAACCCCAGTGTTATTATCATCAACACCTAACATTAAGCCAATGATGCAGCTTGATGATACCTATGGCACAACCTTTATAGCGTTATTTAATTATCACAAAAAACCAGTAGTAACGATACCAGGACGGCGACTCAGAAAAGAAAGAGAAAAACTAGAACAGGAGATCATTTCTTTATTTAATAAATAAATTCCAATTTTTTGTCCCCAAAAGACCTCTGAGGTTTCCAAAACATCAGAGGTCTGGGCACGAAATTTTTCTGGACAGCTATAACAACTCCAATGTGAAAAAAAATGAACATTTTCAAATCTCATCCAATAGGACTCATCACTTTGGGACTCATGTTATTGATGGTGGTACTTTCTTCTTGCACCTCACAGGAAGAACGAATCATGCAATATAAAAACCAAGCTATCAGTCAAGCATGGGAACAAGAAAGAAAATTGGTGAAACTAGGACATAGCGGCACTCGTCAGTGGAGCGAAATTGAAAAACTAGAACTGCTTGAAACAAGCAAAGTGACTGGCTATGAGGGACGGTATATTAATAAATATGTTGAAGATAATATTCAACTGGCAACCGATTCAAACAATATCTTTTTTGCAAAAGTGGGAGAATCATATCCTCCCAACGCGGCTTTAAAATCAGCCGCATTGCGCTCATATCTGATACAGTATGAAAAGAATAAGTATCTTCTTTGGGCTGGCACATTGGCTACTATTATTGTGCTAATCGCAGCATTTCAGAACCAACGTGACATCATCACATATCCAGCCATAATAGGTGCTGCTTTAGGTGCCATCAAGTTGGGTATTGTATCCAGTGGATCAATTATGGCCATTATTGGTGGATTGGTCAGTGGTCTTATCGTGGGCACGATGGCTGGTTTATTTTTGTTTTTAATAGTTTTATCGGTTGGAGTCGGGTAGCGTATTTTGGAGTCCAAGATAAATCTTGGACTCCTTTTATATCTGAATTTTTTATATAATGTTTATGTTTAT
>LUTY01000981.1 GCA_001640045.1 Candidatus Thiomargarita nelsonii
AAAACCTAGCAAGACATGGAGTTATTTCAATGCAAATGGTGATGAAGTCTCACGGCATCAATCGCCAGCAATACCGGAATGCTATACGAAATCGTTTACGTTTGTTAGGTGTACCCGATAGCATTATTAAAAAAATTGAGCGTCAAAACCATTCAATCAACAAGGTGCCTATCTTCGCGCCGCAGTCTGGCACGGTTACCCGCTTAAATATTCGTGAAGGTATGTATGTCACGCCTAGCTTAGAAATGTTCACTATTGTTGATTTATCAACGATATGGGTTATGGTTGAAGTCTTTGAGCATCAGTTAGATTGGATTCAGACGGGTTTGAGTGCAGAAATCAGAGTGCCCGCTTTGCCCGGGCGCGTGTGGAAAGGGAAAGTAGATTATATTTATCCAGAACTTGAACTGAAAACCCGTACTTTAAAGGTAAGGCTCCGTTTTGAGAATCCTAAAGGCTTGTTAAAACTGAATATGTTTGCCCAAGCGGAGATTCATGGCAAGCCTAAAGGAGATGTTTTAAAAATTCCGCGACAAGCCCTCATTGTCACTGGGGAGCGTGAAAGTGTGATCGTGGCTTTAGGCGATGGCAGATTTAAGCCAGTGGATGTTAAAACGGGGATGCGTAGTCAAGGCGATGTTGAAATTTTGTCAGGGCTCAAAAAGGATGAGCGGATTGTGTTGTCTGGACAGTTTTTGATTGATTCTGAGGCGAATTTGCAGGCGAGTTTTTTGCGGTTGAGTGAGGCTGGACACCAACATTAAGTTTGAATTGTGATTTTTGTGATTGGATTTGTGGTGGCAAAGACCTCAGAGGTTTTGAAAACCTCTGAGGTCTCATTTACAAATCATTTAGGATGCCTATATAATGCGTAAATTGACACTTTTTCTCTCTCTTTTTTAGAAATCTATTATAATGGATACCACAGCTTCTAATCTCAGCTACGAATTTTACTACTTGTTACGCACCGAAATTGAACAAGACGACCACACTTGGCGAGAACCAAGCAGCTTATCTACCGTT
>LUTY01000982.1 GCA_001640045.1 Candidatus Thiomargarita nelsonii
TCAAAAAATCATGTTGATGTGCCGATAAAATTACCTACTGGTATCATTCATCTTCTTGTTGCCCATCCGACTCCACCTGTGTTTGATGGCGATGATCAGTTTGGGCGGCGCAACCGAAGCCTCCATTTGGTCTATTTATTATCCCATTGAAACCGTTAATTCCAATTGGAATAGTATTCCTTATGGTAAACCGCTACTCAATCAGACATTCCATGTTTTTAATCAGTTAATGGAACCCTGTCCGGTTTGGGTACCTGGACAACTTTATATTGGGGGAATAGGACTAGCGCAGGGCTATTGGCGAGATGAGGAAAAAACCGAGTCAAGTTTTATTATTCATCCACACACCCAAGAACGCTTGTATAAAACGGGTGACTTAGGACGCTATTTGCCAGATGGCAACCTTGAATTTTTAGGGCGCGAAGATTTTCAGGTAAAAATCCACGGCTACCGTATTGAACTGGGTGAAATTGAGGCCGCCTTACAACAACATCGGATGATTAAAGACGTGGTTGTCAATGTGGTGGAAAACCAACATTTGGCCGCTTATATCGTTCCTCTTCAAAGCAATGAAGAAGATTATACGCCAGACGACACCACCGCCGTTGCCCCTATTACCAGCAACATGGGTAATGTCCCTAAACAAAAAAACAGCATTAACAAGCCACCCTGCCAAGCACTAGCCGATGCCAAGGAAAAAGCTAAGATACTATAAACTAATCCACAAGGCAGCCATCCCCAGACTAAACCGAGCCCAAGTGCTTGTAATGGATGTTTAACAGGAATAAAGCGTCGCCCCAAGGGTTCAATTTTGCGCCACAAATAAGCGCCCGATTTTTCCAACTGAGCCAAAGCTTGCCACCACGCGCCAATATATAATCCCAAAGCAATCATAAATAAACCGGATACCCACATCGCCACCATACGGGGATGTGGCAACCATTGCGCGAATTGGGCACCTAAAAAACCAGCGAATATACCCGCAAGAGTATAACTGCCGATGCGCCCTAAATTATAAGTTAA
>LUTY01000983.1 GCA_001640045.1 Candidatus Thiomargarita nelsonii
CCTGCTAATTCTGGACGTTGTGCTGTTGCAGAGGCGGGCAGTTTTGTGCCGTAAACGTGAGAGAAGTTAATCCCAGCTTGTTCAAAAACAAGACCATTACTCAGTACACGAGATCGACCTCCACCCCCTTGCTGACGTTGCCATTCGTCTTCGTGAAATTGGTGCCCAGGCTCCTCCTTGGCTATAGCTGTACAAATGCGGTTTTGTAATTCTAATAAATAATTTTTAACGGGTTCGATGTATTGTTCAGACATGAAAAAATTCCTGACTAACGTAGCACTGTATTAGTAAAAGCATCACGAATTTCGCTAGGATTTTGTCGCCCGCCGACGACACCGGGCAAAATGTAATCAATTGTTTGTGCAAAGGTACGCCGCACTTTTAAGGCGGTTTTAGGTGCTGGTTGGCCGCTGAGATTGGCACTGGTAGAGACTAAGGCACCTCCCCAGTGTTGACATAAAGCAACTGTTTGGGGATGTGCCGTCACTCGCACCGCGAGTTTGCTGGATTGTCCACGTAACCAGTATGGCACTGTTGGTTTCGCCGGCAATAACCACGTCACGGGTCCTGGCCACACGGCAAATATTCTTTTTTCTATACTTGGCGTTAAAGGCTCAAGAAAGGGCTCAAGTTGTGTATAGTCAGCCGCAACTAAAATTAAGCCTTTTTGCCAAGGGCGTTGTTTGAGTGCCAACAAACGCGCTACCGCTTTTTTATTAGCTGGTGAGCAGCCAAGCCCCATCACGGCTTCGGTGGGATAGGCGATAATACCGCCTGCTTTTAGATGGCGTATTGCTTGTTTAAGATGCCAAGTACTATAAACATTCATTTTTATTTTTTTCGTTTTAGGTTTTTTCTCTCTTCAACATGCTCAGAATCATCCTCAACCCACAAAATTCTCATATGTACTCCTTATCAATAGCCACGGTTGAATTTCTGGCAGAGCTAGGAAATTTTCTGGCTCATCTATGCAGAAAGTTCATAAGTTTTAAGGTATTTTGGAGTCCAAAGCTTTAGCTTTGG
>LUTY01000984.1 GCA_001640045.1 Candidatus Thiomargarita nelsonii
GCCAGCCTAACGGGTGCGTACTCCGCACAAATAAACGATACACCAGATTTCAAAGGTGCGTGGGCTCGCACCCTACGCTTGCTCCTACCACCCGGGTAATGCTTTCATCCCCAACCGAAGGTCAGCGAAGCTAAACGCCACGGATGGTTGGTTTTACCATAGACAGTGGTCACCAACACCATGAGATAAGTTTTACCTTCAGGCTTTATTTCTTCTGTCTCCTTGACTAAACGGTATTAGCCGAGGCTACATCCAATTAGGCCAAACGAGTCGCACTAACTAATCCCTGTAGTTCCTATTAAAATACCAGAAAATTTCTGATTCAGTACTGACTACCTTGCCACGAAATAATCAACCTTTTGGACTTCTTCTAAGCTAATTTCCCAAAATGTGGCTTGAATGCTTTTTTTATTTTTTGGAGAGACGAACTCTTCATTTATCCAAGAAAAATCAAAAATTTTTTGCCAGCTCTATCATGCTATGAAATTTAGCATCCGGTATGGTTTCTAATCTGATGTTGCAATGGTGTAATGATATTCAGGTTATTTTTGCGGAAAAAATCAGCAAATTGCTCAAAATACAATCCAAATACAAAGCCCAAGTTATTCATCCACTGGATGACTTATTAGATGAAATCGGACTCAAACCCCGTTTTCCAAAAAGTTCACTTCAATTAATGACGCTGTATGACACGCTAGCCGATTTTGACGCAGACGAAGAAGAATGGCTACGCTATGCCGCCCATCTGGCGTTAATGCTAAATCTTAAAGTAAAAAATGCCCCTCTTTCTTATGATCAACGTGAAGCCGCTTTATTAAGCTTGATACCTGTCGCACGCCCTGAATTTATTCAAGATATTGAGGACAATAAATCGCGTTGTGTGCTAACCGCTTTGTGGGTGATCACTTTAGCCGATGATGATTTAAAAGAGGCGATTTGGGGAGATGATAGTTTATTACAGCGCTGGTTAGAAGATTTTAAGCCATTTTTAGAATTGGGAGAAGGTGATAAAGTCGCTCAAC
>LUTY01000985.1 GCA_001640045.1 Candidatus Thiomargarita nelsonii
TCCAATTCAGTGACAGTGTCATAATATGTTTGGTCCACTGTTTATACCTCCTCAAAAGTCATGGTTATAAAAAGTTTTTATGCTTGTTTGAAAGCATGGGCTTTACAGTGTAGCATATAAGCCTTTCTTAATATACTATTGGTGTTGAATTTCCAAATTTTGAAACTTGCCAAGAGCAACCAATTTTATACAATCATTAATTGAAACGCCAAAAAACTACAAGGATGTTATATAAGCAAGGATAAAACCGACCCCTTATCTCACGCGCTAATGAGTTAACTGATTGTAAATATTTATGTTGATTTTTGATTATATAACATCCTTGTAGTTATTTTCGATTTATTTAAGGGTAATAACTATGAAAACTTTCCAAGATTTAATTGCTGACAGCCTAAAATCCGTTGATGAAGTTTTTCCGTGGGATTTACAAGAGCTTATGGCAAGCCCGTCACGCCCCTTACTACTTGATATACGTGAGCCTTATGAATTTGAAGCACTACACATCGAAGGCTCTATGAATGTACCGCGTGGTATTTTAGAACTGGCTTGTGACTACGGCTATGATGAGACAAAGCCTGATCTCGTTTTGGCACGGGATAAAGATGTGGTTGTGATTTGTCGTTCTGGTCATCGTAGCGTTCTTGCGGCTTATACAATGCAACTGATGGGTTTTCAGTCAGCGAAATCCTTAAAAACGGGCGTGAAAGGTTGGAATGATTATGAGTTGCCATTGAAAGATAGTCGTGGGCAACTGGTAGATATTGATGAGGCTGATGCTGTATTGGCACCTCATGTGAGCCTTGAACAAATGCCGCCTAGCCATTGAGTTAAGTACTATCACAAAAAATAATATTATAAACTATTGACATAACTTGGTTGTAGTTCTTAATATGATGAAATATTTTATATTTTATTTAGGGTAAATAACCATGAAATCTTTTCAAGATTTAATTGCTGACAGCCTAAAATCTGTCGATGAAGTCTTTCCGTGGGATTTACAAGAGGTTATGACAAACCCATCA
>LUTY01000996.1 GCA_001640045.1 Candidatus Thiomargarita nelsonii
ACGGCTGCAGATTATCCTCAAAACCAATGTGTTCATCAATTGTTTGAGACCCAAGTAGAGCAAACGCCAGATGCCATTGCTGTCGTGTTTGAAAACGAAGAATTGACTTATGAAGCGTTAAATAGTAAAGCTAATCAATTAGGTCATTATTTGCGAAGTTTGGGTGTGAAGCCGGAAGTGCTGGTGGGTATTTGTGTCGAGCGTTCTTTGGAGATGGTGATAGGGCTGTTAGGCATTCTCAAAGCTGGGGGCGCATACTTGCCGCTTGATCCGGCTTATCCGGCGGCGCGTTTGGCGTTTATGTTGGAAGATGCACAGGTGCCGGTGTTGTTGACTCAGTTGAACTTAACAGAAAATTTACCAGAAACTACGGCTTCGGTGGTTTGTTTTGATGCAGAGGAAGAGGCATTGTCACGGTTGAGTGGGGAGAATTTTGAGAGTGTGGTCAAGTCGGAAAATTTGGCTTATGTAATTTATACCTCTGGTTCGACAGGAAAACCCAAAGGTGTTCAAATTATCCATAAAGCGTTGACCAATTTCCTAAATACCATGCGGAACGCACCCGGATTGGCTGACCACGATATTTTGTTGGCTGTGACAACCCTCTCTTTTGACATTGCAGCTCTTGAACTTTACTTACCCTTAATAGTGGGTGCTAAAGCAATTTTAATAAGTCATGAGGTGGCTTCAGATGGCACACAACTATTAGAAAAATTGACTGATACGGTTCCCACTGTAATACAAGCCACGCCAGCCACTTGGCACTTGTTGTTAGCTACCGGTTGGGAAGGTCTTTCTCACCTTAAAATTATTGTTGGTGGTGAAGCCTTACCTTGGGAACTAGCTCAACAGTTACAAAAAAAAGGTACTGAAGTTTGGAATTTGTACGGCCCCACCGAAACCACTATCTGGTCAACTCGTTACCTCGTAGAAACGGGGCCAATGATGGCATCGACGGGTAAAAGTATTGTGTCTATAGGTCGTCCTATTGCCAACACACACATTTACATTCTTGATCAGAATAAAAAACCCGTTCCCATCGGTGTCCCAGGTGAACTACACATTGGGGGTGCTGGTCTTGCGAGAGGCTACTTGAATCGTCCCGAGTTGACCCATGATAAATTCATTCCCAATCCTTTTAGTGATGACCCCAAAGCCCGTCTCTACAGGACCGGAGATTTAGCTCGCTATTTGCCCGATGGCAATATTGAATACTTGGCTCGGATTGATAACCAAGTTAAAATTCGTGGTTTTAGGATTGAACTGGGCGAAATCGAAGCAGTGTTGGCACAACATACTGCAGTGCAAGAGAGCGCTGTCATTACCCACGAGCTCTCAAACAACGACGAGCATTTAGTCGCCTATCTAGTGGCTCATCAAGGACAACAGCTTGAGAGTGCAGATTTACGTGCTTTCCTGAAACAGCGGTTGCCGAATTATATGATACCTCAAGCTTTCATCTCTCTAAAGGCTTTGCCGCTAACACCGAATGGTAAGATAGATCGCCGGGCTTTGCCAAAAACAGAGGTCGCTCGCTTACCAGAGGCCACTTATGTTATGCCACAATCTGAGATGGAACAACGCATTGCTCAAGTTTGGCAAAAGGTTTTACAGCTAGAAAAAGTAGGTATTTATAACAATTTTTTTGACTTAGGTGGTCATTCATTACTGATGACACAGGTGCATAGCAAGTTGCAGAACCTCGTTGGGCAATCGCTATCAATGGTTGAACTGTTTCAATACCCCACCATACATTCGTTGGCAAAACATTTAACACAAGAAACTCAAAATACCTCTGAGGTTAAAACTTCGGAGGTCTATGGTAGCAGCAAGGATATTGCCGTTATTGGCATGTCGGGTCATTTTCCGGGGGCAAAGAATGTCGATGCCTTTTGGCAAAATCTGCGCGAAGGTGTGGAGTCCATTAAATTTTTCACAGATGAAGAAGCACTGTCTTCAGGTGTAGACCCTGCCCTATTAAATCACCTCAATTACGTAAAAGCCAATGGGGTTTTAGAAAATATTGACTTATTTGACGCGGCTTTCTTTGGTTACACGCCGAAAGAAGCTGAAATCATGGACCCACAACAGCGTGTGTTCTTAGAGTGTGCTTGGGAAGCGATTGAAAATGCGGGCTACGATGTGGAACGTTTGTCGGAAGTGGTCGGTGCTTATGCAGGTGCTGGCATGAATACCTATTTGTTGAACAATATTGTTCCTTCTCGTAAGCTCATGGAAGCCATGGATGATTATCAATTAATGATAACCAATGATAAGGATTTTATGCCCACTCGCGCTTCTTACAAACTCAACTTGAAAGGACCGAGTGTTAATGTACAAACTGCCTGTTCCACCTCGCTGGTTGCTGTCCATTTAGCCTGTCAGAGTTTGCTCAATGGGGAATGCAACATGGCCTTGGCTGGGGGTGTGACAGTAAGGGCTCAACAAAAAGTGGGCTATATGTATCGAGAGGGTATGATTTTATCCCCAGATGGTCATTGTCGCGCTTTTGATGCTAAAGCACAGGGCACAGTGGGTGGTAATGGGGTTGGTGTAGTTGTACTGAAAAAATTAGATCAGGCATTGGCAGATGGCGATTGCATCCATGCCGTTATCAAAGGTTCAGCGATTAATAATGATGGCGCTTTGAAAGTGGGCTACACCGCCCCAAGTGTTGAGGGTCAGACGGCTGTCATTGCCTCGGCAATGCGAGAGATTGATCCAGAAACAATTACTTATGTGGAAACTCATGGCACAGGAACCACCTTGGGTGATCCCATTGAAATAGCGGCTCTGACTCAAGCGTTTCGTACCAGAACTCAGAAAAAGGGCTTTTGTGCGATTGGTTCGGTTAAAACGAATGTGGGACATTTGGATACGGCTGCGGGTGTTACGGGGCTCATTAAAACGGTGCTGGCACTCAAACACAAAATGCTGCCACCTAGCTTGCATTTTGAAATGCCTAATCCCAAAATTGATTTTGCCAACAGCCCATTCTTTGTTAATACCACCTTGTCTGAGTGGAAATCGGATGGTACGCATCGTCGCGCAGGGGTGAGTTCTTTTGGTATTGGGGGAACCAATGCCCATCTGGTGTTAGAAGAAGCGCCTCATCGAAAATCGAAAATCGAAACTCAAAAATTGAGTCGGCCTTGGCAACTCCTGGTCTTATCGGCAAAAACGTCCTCGGCCTTGGAAACTGCAACGGCCAATTTAGCTCAACATTTGAAACAGCCCAACATTAACTTCGCAGATGTGGCTTACACTCTTAGTGTAGGGCGCAAAGTCTTTGAGCATCGCCGTGTGTTAGTTTGCCAGACACTTGAGGAGGCGACGGATGTTTTGAGTACATTAGACTCAACACACATTTTTACCCAGGCCCAAGACGCAAGGGAGCGACCG
>LUTY01000987.1 GCA_001640045.1 Candidatus Thiomargarita nelsonii
GCTGTATGATAGTTCGTAAAACTATATCCACACACACACAAAAAGAGCATGAATTTCAAGAGGATATTCTTGAGAAGCCCATTGAAAAGCGAGTAACCCTTCTTGTCTCAACAATCTTTATGGTACTGGTTGGTCTCTCTATGCCAGCCATCGTTGATATTGCAGGATCTTCCGCAGAGGTAAATTTGATAGACCAGAAAATCATTGATGCTTATCTCATTGAAGAATCAGGTGATTCGCAGGATGATTTGATACCCGGACAGTCTCCCAATCTCGAAGCTCTGCCAATGAGTTGGGGATGGATTGCTATACATGTGCTCATTGTCACTTTGATAGCGAATCTTGGTAAGCTCTTTCCTCTTTTCTGCTATCGTAAGGAAGCCCATTGGAAGGAGCGATTGGCTTTGGCAGTGGGGATGTTTCCTCGTGGCGAGGTAGGCGCCGGCGTTCTTATTATTTCCATATCCTATGGGATTGGCGGAGCGATGATCACGGTTGCAATGTTGTCTTTGGCATTAAATCTGTTACTGACAGGAATATTTATTGTTATAGTTAAAAAATTACTTGATAGTGTTGAAATCAAGATAAAGAATAATTAATTAAGGAGAAGAAATACGAAATAAAGGTAAATTGATGGTTAACTACAAGCATCTGCACTATTTCTGGGCGGTGGCCAAGGAGGGTGGCGTCGCCCGGGCCAGTGAACGGCTGCACCTGACACCGCAAACGATCAGTGGGCAACTGAGCCTGCTGGAAGATTATCTGGGGACGGCTTTGTTCACCCGGGTCGGGCGCAACCTGGAACTCACCGAGACCGGGCGGCTGGTGTTGAGCTATGCCGATGAAATTTTCTCGCTGGGCGGAGAGCTGGAAAATGTGATACATCGGCTGCCGGATGGTCGTCCCCAGCTGTTTCGGGTTGGCGTGGTTGATGTGCTGCCCAAGTCCATCGCCCATCGTATTCTCAAGCCTGCTCTGCATATGCAGGAGCCGGTGCGGATGATCTGCCGCGAGGCGAGT
>LUTY01000988.1 GCA_001640045.1 Candidatus Thiomargarita nelsonii
GATCAGTGGGCTGATCAATGTTTGTCATTTCAAAGTAGGGCTTGAAGCTGTTTTTATACCCGCTGTCACCATTGTTGCTGCGTGAATTAAGGCAGAAATGGGCGTGGGACCTTCCATTGAATCCGGCAACCAGACATGTAGAGGAAATTGGGCCGATTTTCCCATCGCACCAATAAATAACAATATACAGATCACGGTCATCATTGACCATTCTGTGCCAGAAAAAATACTAATCGTTTCCTGATATTGCCCTTTCTGAGCCAGATCAAAAACTTCAGTATAGTTGAGACTATTAAAAGTCATCAACACCGCCGCAATACCTAAAACAAAGCCAAAATCGCCAACGCGGTTGACTAAAAAGGCTTTCAAGTTGGCATAAATGGCGGATTCTCTGTTAAACCAAAACCCAATCAATAGATAAGAGACTAATCCAACCGCTTCCCAGCCAAAAAACAATTGTACGAAATTGTTAGACATCACCAACATCAGCATGGAGAAGGTGAACAAGTTAATATAGCTGAAAAAGCGTTGATAGCCGGGATCGTCGTGCATATAGCCGATGGTATAAATATGTACCATCCAAGAAACAAAGGTGACGACTACCATCATCAAAGCGGTGAGCGAATCAAGCATAAATCCGATTTCAAGCTTAACACCGCCCGCTACTAACCATGTCAAAAAAAACGGCGCCGCCACCTAAAAACGGTTCATAATAATTTTTTATTAAGCCATTTTTTAATTCTATGGGATATTTCAATTGCCCAATCAGTTGGGATTTGCCACCTGCCCATTTTATAAAGGGTTTTGAGAGTGTGTTAATGCTCATTAAATTTCCACCTGTTATCTCTCATGGAGAGTGGTCACACGGGACGCTGGCGCGTGGGAACCAGAAAAAGGCCATATCTTAGTACAACTAATTGAGAAATAAACGAATTAAAAATGACAGAACCGAATGAATTCCTAGTACCAGTCATTCAATTCGTTTATTTCCTAATTAGTTGTACTCTAGTCTCATGAAAT